>JBAXIR010000062.1:0-14521 GCA_037138275.1 Mycobacteriaceae bacterium
GACGACGGCGCCGACATCGCCCGCCGCGAGATCCGCTTGATCCCGGTCAGCCTATCGGGCAGCATCTCCGGCAGGGTCAGGCCGAAGGTCGGCCAGGCACCCTGATTCGCCGGTTCCTCCTGAACCCAGAAGTACTCGCGCGCGTTCGGGTACTCGTCAAGAGTGACGGCCAACCGGCGCTTGGGTAGCGGTGCAAGCTGTTCGATCCGGATGATCGCGACGTCGTCGCGCTTGTCCTTCTCCTTGCGTGCCTGGAGCTCGTAGTAGATCTTGCCGCTGGTGAGCAGGACCCGGGTGACCTTGGTGCGGTCGCCGTCGCCATCGGTGTAGGTCGGCTCCTCCATGATCGAGCGGAACTTCTGCTCGGTGAAGTCGCGGATATCGCTGACCGCCGCCTTGTTACGCAGCATCGACTTAGGGGTGAACACGATCAGCGGCCGGTGCACTCCATCGAGGCCGTGCCGGCGCAACAGGTGGAAGTAGTTCGCCGGCGTCGACGGCAGCGCGATGGTCATCGAACCCTCGGCCCACAACTGCAGGAAACGTTCGATCCGCCCGGAGGTGTGGTCGGGGCCCTGGCCCTCATGACCGTGTGGCAGCAGCAGCACCACATCGGAGAGCTGTCCCCACTTGGCCTCACCGGAGCTGATGAACTCATCGATAATCGACTGTGCGCCGTTGACGAAATCGCCGAACTGGGCCTCCCACAACACAATCGCCTCGGGATTGCCGACTGAGTAGCCGTACTCGAATCCGACCGCGGCGTACTCCGACAGTGGTGAGTCATACACCAGGAATCGGCCGCCGGTGGGGGTGCCGTCGGGATTGACCGTCAGCAGATCCAGCGGCGTGAACTCGGCACCGGTGTGCGGGTCGATGATCACCGCGTGTCGCTGGGTGAACGTGCCGCGCCGGGTGTCCTGTCCGGTGAAGCGGATCAGCTTGCCCTCGGCCAGGAATGAGCCCAGCGCCAACAGTTCACCGAACGCCCAGTCGACCTTGCCCTCGTAGGCCATCTCCCGGCGTTTCTCCATCACCGGTGCGACCCGCGAATGCACGGTAAACCCTTCCGGTGCCGACAGATGCGCATCGCCGATACGCGCCAGCAGAGACTTCTCCACCGCGGTCGTCATCCCGCGCGGGATCATCTGGGCCGCCTCCACCGACTCGCTCGCCTCGACCTCTTGCTTTTCCAGTTCGCGGACGTCGTTGAACACCTGCTCGAGTTGACCCTGGTAATCGCGAAGGGCGTCCTCGGCCTCCTTCATCGAGATGTCACCGCGGCCGATCAGTGCCTCGGTGTAGGCCTTGCGCGCTCCGCGTTTGGTGTCGATCACGTGGTACATGGCCGGGTTGGTCATCGACGGGTCATCGCCCTCGTTGTGGCCGCGACGGCGGTAGCACAGCATGTCGATGACGACGTCCTTGTGGAACGCCTCGCGGAAGTCGACGGCGAGTCGGGCCACCCACACGCACGCCTCCGGGTCGTCTCCGTTGACGTGGAAGATCGGTGCCCCCGCCATCTTCGCGACATCGGTGCAGTACTCGGTCGACCGCGAGTTCTCCGGTGCGGTGGTGAAGCCGATCTGATTGTTGACGACGATGTGAATGGTGCCGCCGGTGCGGTATCCCCTCAGCAGTGCCAGGTTCAGCGTCTCGGCCACGACACCCTGACCGGCGAACGCGGCGTCACCGTGCATCATCATCGGCACCACGCTGAAACTGCGCGGGTCCTCCTCGGTACCGTCGGTCAGATCCTGCTTGGCGCGCACTAGGCCTTCGAGGACCGGGTCCACGGCCTCAAGATGCGACGGGTTGGCGACCAGCGATACCGCGATGTCGTTGTCGCCGAACATCTGGATGTAGTTGCCATTTGCGCCGAGGTGGTACTTGACATCGCCCGAGCCGTGCGCCTGCGTTGGATTGAGGTTGCCCTCGAACTCGCTGAAGATCTGTGAGTAGGGCTTGCCGACGATATTGGCCAGCACGTTGAGCCTGCCGCGGTGCGGCATGCCGATGACCACTTCGTCGAGACCGTGTTCTGCGCACTGGTCGATGGCGGCATCCATCATCGGGATGACGGTCTCTGCGCCCTCCAGCGAGAACCGTTTCTGCCCAACGTATTTGGTCTGCAGGAAGGTCTCGAACGCTTCAGCGGCGTTGAGCTTGCTGAGGATGTATTTCTGTTGGGAGACCGACGGTTTGTCGTGACGAACCTCGATGCGTTCCTGCAGCCACTTCTGTTGCTCAGGCTCGAGGATGTGGGTGTACTCCACGCCGATGTGGCGGCAGTAGGCGTCACGCAGCACCGACAGCACGTCGCGCAGTTTCTTGTACTGCTGACCGGCGAACCCGTCGACCTTGAACACCCGGTCCAGATCCCACAGCGTCAGGCCGTGGGTGAGCACGTCGAGGTCGGGGTGCATCCGGAACCGGCTCTTGTCCAGTCGCAGCGGGTCGATATCGGCCATCAGGTGTCCGCGATTGCGGTAGGCCGCAATCAGTTCGAGGACACGGGCGTTCTTATCCAGTGGCGAATCCGGGTTGTCGGTTCGCCAGCGCACCGGCTCATAGGGGATTCCGAGTTCGAAGAAGATCTCGTCGAAGAAGTCATCCGAGAGCAGCATTTCGTGGATGGTCCGTAGAAAGTCGCCGGACTCCGCACCCTGGATGATCCGGTGGTCGTAGGTGGAGGTGAGCGTGATCACCTTTCCGATGCCGAGTTCGGCGATGCGCTCCTCGCTCGCGCCCTGGAACTCCGCCGGCAGTTCCATCGCGCCGACACCGATAATGGCGCCCTGGCCGGCCATCAGCCGTGGCACCGAGTGCACGGTGCCGATAGTTCCGGGGTTGGTCAGCGAGATGGTGACCCCGGTGAAATCCTCGGCGGTGAGTTTGCCGTCGCGGGCCCGGCGCACGACGTCCTCGTAGGCGGCGACGAACTGGGAGAACCCCATGGTGTCGCAGCCCTTGATGGCGGCGACGACCAGGGAACGTTTGCCGTCTTTGCCGGGCAGGTCGATGGCCAGACCCAGGTTGGTGTGCGCGGGGGTGACGGCGTTGGGCTTACCGTCGATCTCGGCGAAGTGGCGGTTCATATTCGGAAACTTCTTGACGCCCTGGACGATCGCGTACCCGAGCAGGTGGGTGAACGAGATCTTGCCGCCGCGGGTGCGTTTGAGATGGTTGTTGGCGACGACTCGGTTGTCGATCATCAACTTCGCCGGAATGGCCCGGACGCTGGTGGCGGTCGGGATCTCCAACGAGACGTTCATGTTCTTGACGACGGCGGCCGACGCGCCGCGCAACACCTGCGTTTCATCGGCGGCCGACTCGGCGACGGGGACGGTTGCCGCTGTGGCCGGTGGCACCGGGGGTGGGGCAGGTTCGGCAGCGGAACCCGGGGCCGGAGTCGTGGGTACCGACTGCGGCGGGGGAGCGACTGCGGATACCGGTGGCGCGGGTGTTGTCGCGGCCTGACTTTTTCCGGCCTGTCCGTTCCCGCCGGCGGGTGCCGCGGTCGCCGCCTCCGGGCTGTAGCCGGCGAGGAATTCGTGCCAACTCGGGTCCACCGATGAGGGATCCTCGCGGAACTTGCGGTACATCTCCTCAACCAGCCACTCGTTCTGGCCGAATGGTGAACTCGTACTGCTCACGGAGTTCCTCGCCTCGATTCCTCTGCCGATGGATGCGGGCTAAGGCTATCTCGTCTCCGGGGTCCGGCGAAGCTGGTCAGTGCTTACCTGATTCGAGGGAATTCCCCCCCTGGGATTCGGCCACCCCGGGCAGCAGATGCAGGCTGCCCGGCCAGCGTCCGGGAGCCGGGCCGAACGCCTGCCGGGCGTTAGTGATGATCCTGCGGCCCATCAGCCGGTTGCCGCCGCCGCCGACCACGGCACCGATGCCGACCGGCAGCATTTTTCCGAAGGCCATCGCGGCGCGCTTCACCGCGAACTTCTTCACGAAATACTGCATGAGTTTGGAGTTCAGCTGTGAGACCACCGGCAGTGGCAGCAGCTCGGTTTCGGCCAGCCACGCTCCGCTGGTGCGGCCGGGGCCGAGGAACTCGGTGATGGCGCCGCGGCCGTCGTCTCCGACGAGCACGCTCAGTACCAACGCCCGTCGTCGGTCCCGCTGGTCGACACCGATGCCGTGTACTTCGGCCACGGCGAGCACAAACAGTGCGGTCGTTTCCAGGAACACCAGCGTCTCCCCGGCGACCGCCGACAGCGCGACGAGCGTGCCGATACCGGGGAAGGCGGCCGCCGATCCCACGGCGGCTCCGCTCGCCATCACCGCGGCAAGGTAATGCTTCTCCAGTTTGGTCACGATGTCCGCGGGAGTGGCGGTCGGGTTGGAGCGGCGAAGCCTCGCCACATACGCCTTGACGGCCGGTGCCTGAACCCGGGCGCTGGCCTCGAGTACCTGCGAGAGCACCTTCGCGGACATACCGGCGTCCTCAGGTCGGACCGGTGCCTGGTCAATCTGTTTGCGGCGGAGCCTCATGGCGTGCCTTCCTCTCGGCGTGACCCCAGGCTAACGAACCAAATATCGCCGGCGTTGCCCGATGGTGATCGGGGTCACGTCGGCCCGGCAAAGGTGGCAGCATCATCGCCATGACCGCGACCACCGCGCGTGACCAGCCGCCCGACCCGACGTCCGGGCAACCGGCGAACCCGTGGCTCGCATTATGGGCCATGCTGGTCGGGTTTTTCATGATCCTGGTCGACTCGACCATTGTCGCGGTGGCCAACCCGAGCATCATGGCTGCGCTCAATATCAGCAACTACGACAGCATCATCTGGGTGACCAGCGCCTACCTGCTGGCCTACGCGGTACCACTGCCGCTGGCTGGCCGTCTCGGCGATCGCTTCGGACCCAAGAACCTCTATATCGCCGGATTGGTGGTCTTCACGTTGGCATCGCTGTGGTGCGGGCTATCCGGCTCGGTCGGAATGCTGATCGCCGCCCGGGTGGTGCAGGGTATCGGTGCGGCGCTGCTCACCCCGCAGACCTTGTCGACGATCACCCGGATCTTTCCGGCGGACCGGCGCGGAGTCGCGCTGAGCGCGTGGGGCGCCACGGCCGGCGTGGCCACACTGGTCGGCCCACTGGCCGGCGGTGTCCTGGTCGATCACCTCGGTTGGGCATGGATCTTCTTCGTCAACGTTCCGATCGGGATTATCGGTGTGGCGCTTGCGGTGTGGCTGGTCCCGACCCTGCCTACTCACCCGCATCGCTTCGATGTCCTCGGGGTGGTGCTGTCGGGTGTCGGTCTGTTCGGAATCGTGTTCGGTTTGCAGGAAGGCCAGACCCATGAGTGGAAGCCCTGGATCTGGGCGGTCATCGCCGGCGGGATCGGAGCCATGGCTGCGTTCGTCTACTGGCAGTCGGTCAACCGCCATGAGCCGCTGATCCCGTTGGAGATGTTCCGTGACCGCGATTTCACCTTGGCGAACGTCGGGATCGCCGTCATCGCCTTCGCGGTGACGGCAATGATCCTGCCGCTGATGTTCTATGCGCAATCGGTGTACGGCCTGACCCCGACCCGAGCGGCGTTGCTGACCGCACCGATGGCTGTCGCCTCCGGCGTACTAGCACCGTTCGTCGGCCGTCTTGTTGACCGCTCGCGACCGGGGCCGATCATCGGGTTCGGCTTCTCGACGCTGGCGATCGCGTTGTTATGGCTGTCGATTGAGATGAATCCGAGTACGCCGATCTGGCGGTTGATGATGCCACTGTGCGCTATGGGTGTGGGTATGGCGTTCATCTGGGCTCCGTTGGGCGCCACCGCCACCCGTAACCTGCCCGCTCGACTTGCCGGCGCCGGTTCCGGGGTTTATAACACCAACCGTCAGGTGGGTTCGGTGCTTGGCAGCTCCAGCATGGCCGCCTTCATGTCGGCCCGCATCACAGCCGAACTGCCGGCGGTTCCGGCTGGCGCGCCGGCGCCCGGAAAGTCCGACGTGGCAAACCTGCCGGCGTTCCTGCACGAGCCGTTCGCCACTGCGATGTCGCAGTCGATCCTGCTGCCCGCTTTCGTGGCGCTGTTCGGAGTGCTAGCCGCCATGTTTCTGGTCGGCAGGTCATCGAAAGACGCTGCGGCATAACAACCTCAGCCGAACAGCACCGCGGGATTGAGGTAGCCCGTGGGGTCGAACGCATCTTTTATGGTGCGCATCGCCGCGATGTCCTCGGGTGTGCGTGACATCGACAGGTAGGCCCGCTTGCGACTGCCGACGCCGTGTTCGGAACTGACGTTGCCGCCATGGGCCGCAATGAGTTTCATCATCTCCGGGTAGATCTCAGATTCCTGCTCGCCTGTGCAGCGCAGCACGTTGAGATGCAGGTTGCCTTCGCCGATGTGGCCGAACAGCACCGGTATCGATTCCGGGGCGTACCGGCGGAGCAGGTTGCCGGCGTCCCTCTCGAACGACGGTATTGACGACAACGGCAGCGAGACATCAAATTTGACCGGTGGACCGTACAGACCCACGACGTCCGCGACCGACTCTCGGGCCTGCCAGAGCCGCTGCCGGGTGGCGATGTCGACGCCCACGGCGGGCTCGGCGCACACCGGCGCGGCGGCGAGTGCCTCGGCCAGCCGGACGGTCTGGTCATCGTCGGCGGCCAGTTCCACCAGTAGCAGCCAATGTCCGCGCGCCGGCACGGGCAATCCCAGGTTCTCGGCGGCCAAGGTAGCGGCGCGGCCGTCGATGAGTTCCAGCGCGGCGATGGTGTCGATATCACGGAAGGTCCGGCCTGCCGAGACGAGCGATTCGAGGTCGGTGAATCCGCACAGTGCGGTCACCCGATGTGCGGGTACCGGGTGCAGGCGCAGATCCACCGATGTCACCACGCCGAGGGTGCCTTCGGCTCCGACGAACAGTGCCGCCAGGTCGTATCCGGTGTTGTCCGCGCGGACCGCGGAATGCCGACGAATCACCGACCCGTCGGGCAGGACGACGTCCAACCCGAGCACCGAATCACCCATCGTGCCGTAGCGGACGGTGCGTAGACCACCGGCATCGGTAGACACCATGCCGCCGATGGTGGCCGAGTCTCGCGCGGCCAGATCCACGCCGAACAGCAGGCCGTGCGCGCCCGCCGCCTCGTGCACCGCGGCCAGGGTCACACCGGCGTCCACCCGGACGCGTCGCGCGGCGATGTCCACTGCGCCGACGCCGGTGAGCCGCTCGGTGGACAGCAGCACGTCCTGGTGTTCGGGCACGGTTCCGGCCACCAGCGAGGTGCGCCCGCCCTGCACGGTGACGCAGATTCCGGAATCCCGGCAGGTCCGCAGGACGGCGGCGACTTCGTTGGCACTGCCCGGCCGCACCAGGGCGCTGGCGGTGCCGCGATACCGACCGGTCCAGTCGGTCGCGCGGGTCGCCAGCACATCGGGGTCGACGCTGACGTGTTCGGCTCCGACGATGGCCGCCAGGTGATCGGTCAGTGACGCCATAGACCAGACTCTAAGGCCCAGACCCTAAGGGCCCGAACGGTTCAGCCGACGTTGCCGATCAACTCCACGCCGGCTCCGTTCCACCGAAATTTCACCACACTCTGCAGGCCCATGGCGCCGGCGAAGGTGAGCGCCACGGTGTCACCGGTGCTCTGCGTGCTATCGATCCCGTTGAACCCGAAGGTATCCGGGACACCGGTGGGAATGAACTTGCCGAGGTGGAACATCACCGCCCGGGTGTTGGCATTGGCGGCGTTGGTGTTGGCCTTGACGATGACTGCCGACAATTGGGCGCATTCGTTGTAATTGCCGGCGAGCGGTTCGGGGTTCCAGCCCTGTTGACTGCGCGGGTCGCGGGGCAACCCCGAGACCGCGCGGGTGATCTCGGGCGCGCCGAGGTTGACTGCGCACGGATCCGGCGGCGTGGGCGCGGGCGGCGGCGGTGGCACCTGGCTCGACGGCGTTTCCGGCGCGGAGCTTTCCGGTGTGGTCGAGGGTGTGGTCGAGGGTGTGGTCGCGGGTAGCGGTGTCTTCGACGCTGTCGAGTCCCCGGAGCTGCAGCCCGCGAGAACGGCGACGACCACGCAGGCCGCCGCCGGGGCCATCAGCCGTTTCCACACACCGCAGCACGGTACCCGGCGGGGCAGGCGGCACACCGGCTGCCACGCGCGCAGGCACTAGACTTCGGTTGCAATGAGATCCCCCGAAGACGGCCCGGCCGACGCCGCCGTCGCGACTGCACACACTTTCGCCGACCTGCAGATACCCGCCGCGGTGTTGCAGGCCGTCTCCGACGTCGGCTACGAGACCCCGTCGCCGATCCAGGCGGCCACCATCCCGGCCCTGCTGGCCGGTTCCGATGTGGTCGGCCTGGCTCAGACCGGCACCGGGAAAACCGCCGCGTTCGCGATCCCGATCCTGTCCCGAATCGATACCGCCAGTCGCAACACCCAGGCGCTTGTGCTGGCACCCACTCGTGAACTGGCGTTGCAGGTCGCCGAGGCGTTCAGCCGCTACGGCGCGCATCTGCCGAAGATCACCGTGCTGCCGATCTACGGTGGCCAGTCCTACACCGTGCAGTTGGCCGGCCTGCGTCGCGGCGCGCATATCGTCGTCGGCACGCCGGGCCGGGTCATCGATCATCTCGAACGCGGCACGCTTGACCTCTCACACCTCGACTATCTGGTGCTCGACGAGGCTGACGAGATGCTGCAGATGGGTTTCGCCGAGGACGTCGAACGGATCCTGTCCGGCACGCCCGAGTACAAACAGGTCGCGTTGTTCTCGGCCACCATGCCTCCGGCCATCCGCAAGATCACCAGCAAGTACCTGCACGATCCGGTCGAGGTCACGGTCAAGTCCAAGACCGCCACCGCCGAGAACATCACCCAGCGCTACATCCAGGTTGCCGGGCCGCGCAAGATGGATGCGCTGACCCGGGTCCTCGAAGTCGAGCAGTTCGAAGCGATGATCGTCTTCGTTCGCACCAAGCAGGCCACCGAGGAGGTAGCCGAAAAGCTCCGTGCCCGAGGGTTTTCCGCGGCCGCCATCAACGGCGATATCGCGCAGGCCCAGCGCGAGCGCACCATCGCCGCCCTCAAGGACGGCAGTATCGACATCCTCGTCGCCACCGACGTTGCGGCCAGAGGCCTTGACGTGGAACGTATTTCACACGTGCTCAATTACGACATCCCACACGACCCGGAGTCCTACGTGCACCGTATCGGCCGCACCGGCCGGGCGGGACGGTCCGGAAACGCACTGCTGTTCGTCTCACCCCGGGAACGACACCTGCTCAAGTCGATAGAGAAGGTGACCCGGCAGCAGGTCGTCGAGAGCCAGTTACCGAGCGTCGACGACGTCAATGCCCAGCGGGTGACCAAGTTCCGGGACTCGATCACCGAAGCTCTCCGAGCGCCCGGATTCGACATGTTCCGGCGTCTGATCGAGGACTACGAGCGCGATAACGATGTGCCGATGGGCGATATCGCCGCCGCGCTTGCACTGCAGTCCCGCGACGGTGCCGAGTTCCTGATGACCGAGCCGCCGCCGATGCCCGAACGGCAGCGACGTGACAACCAGCCGGATCGGGAGCGGACGCCGCGGCGGACTCGCGACGACCTCGCCACCTACCGCATCGCGGTGGGCAAGAGGCACAGGGTCGGTCCCGGCTCGATCGTCGGCGCGATCGCCAACGAAGGCAATCTGAATCGCAGCGACTTCGGGCACATCACCATCAAGACCGATCATTCGTTGGTTGAACTACCGGCGAAGTTGTCTGGGGCGACCCTCAAAGCCCTGGAGAAGACTCGAATCTCGGGCATTCTGATCGACCTGAAGCCCGACCGCGGCCACCAGTCACACGATGCGCGCGATTCACGGCCCCCCGGCGGGAAGCCGCGTCGCACAGCGAAATGACGGCGCCCGGCGCTATCGGTCAGGGCGGACTCGAGGCCCGCGCCGGGGTCGATCGGGTCGCGTCGCTCACCGGCGTCCGCGCCCTTGCCGCGATCCTGGTGGTCGCCACCCACGCGGCGTACACCACCGGCAAGTACACCCACGGATACGTCGGATTGGTGTTCTCGCGGATGGAGATCGGAGTGCCGATCTTCTTCGTGCTGTCCGGTTTCCTGTTGTTCGGCCCGTGGGTCAGGGCCGCCGTCGCGGGTGCGACGGCGCCGTCGTTGCGTCGCTACGCGCAGCACCGCGTGCGGCGGATCATGCCCGCCTACGCCGTGACGGTGTTGGCCGCGTACCTGATCTATCACTTTCACGACGCCGGGCCCAATCCTGGCCACTCCTGGAATGGTCTGCTGCGCAATCTCACCCTCACGCAGATCTACACCGACTCGTACCTATTCTCCCATCTACATCAGGGTCTGACCCAGATGTGGAGTCTCGCAGTCGAAGTGGCGTTCTACCTCACCCTCCCGGTCATCGCATACCTCTTACTGGTTGTGTTATGCCGGCGGCGCTGGAAGCCCGGTCTGTTGCTCGCAGGCCTGGCGGGTCTGGCATTGATCAGCCCGGCGTGGATGGTGCTGGTGCACACCGTTGATTTCCTGCCCGACGGTGCCAGGCTGTGGCTGCCGGGATATCTCGCGTGGTTCATCGGCGGGATGATGCTGGCGGTGTTGTCCGCGGTGGGCAGCCAGTGTCACTGGTTTCTCGCCGTTCCGTTGGCGGTGCTGTGTTACGTCATCGCCGCCACGCCGATCGCCGGTGAGGCGACGACTTCGCCGACCGGACTGGCGCAGGCCGTAGTCAAGATCGTGTTCTACGCGGTAATCGCGACACTGATGGTTGCGCCACTGGTCCTGGGTAATCGGGGCGCATACTCGCGACTGTTGGGTAGCAGGCCGATGGTGTGGCTGGGTGAGATCTCCTATGAGATCTTCCTGGTGCACCTCATCGTGATGGAGTTCGCAATGGTCGCAGTTCTGCACTGGCGGGTCTACACCGGTTCGATGCCGGTGCTCTTCGTCGTCACGCTGATATTGACCATCCCGGTGGCGTGGCTGCTGCATCGCTTCACTCGGGTTCGCTAGTCGCTCGGGGGCAGCGTCGTCGGAGTTCGGCGACCATGGTCGCGGCCTCGGACCGCGATACCGGCAGCATCCAGTTGTGTCCGTGGTCGTCGTCAACGCGCGGTCCAGGGTCCATGACCAGGCTTCGGTATGGAGTTGCTCCTCTGGCATCGGCCTACGTTACTTGCACCGGGATACTGAGCGGTCTGCGCACGTAACTTCCTCCCGCCCAGAGGACTCCAGTCAGATCGACCTCGATGTCGGGGCAGCGGGTCAACAACTCAGTGAGCGTCACCCTGGCCTGCATGCGGGCGGCCGCAGCACCGAGGCAGTGGTGCGCACCGTGGCTGAAGGTCAGGATATTGCGCGGTCTGCGGGTCACGTCCAACTCGGCGGCGTCGGGACCGAATTGCCGCTCATCGCGGTTGGCCGAGCCATACAGCAGAAACACCTTGCGCTCGGCCGGGATGGTGGTGTCATCGATCGTCACGTCGCGGGTGACGGTTCGGGCCAGTCCTTGGACCGGGGAGGTCAGCCGCAGGAACTCCTCGACGGCATCGCCGATCAGCTCCGGCTCTCGCGCCAGCAGCTGGCGCTGGTCGGGCCGCTGCTGTAGCAATTGCACTGCGCCGCCCAGTAATCCGGTGGTCGTGTCATTGCCGCCGGTGACCATGGTGAAGGTAAAGGCCAGAATCGACAGCACACCCGCGATATCGCCGTCGGCTCCGACACCGGCCGCGACCAGATGCGACACCGTGTCATCGCCGGGATCGCGTCGGCGCCGCTCGATCAGGTCGGTGAAGTAGCCCATCATTGACAGCACCGCGTCACCGGCACTTACCACCCCACTGGGCCCGGAAGCACTCGCCGCGACGATGGCGTCGGTCCAGCCGTCGAACTGCACCCTGTCCTCATCGGGCACCCCGAGGTAGTGCGCGACGACCATGGAGGGTAGCGGCTTGAACAGTTCGGCGATGATGTCCCCGCCGCCGACTGCGCGGAGCCGCTCGATGCGCTCGATGACAAACTCGCGCACCTTCGGCTCAACGGCTTCGACCTGTCGCGGGGTGAACCCGCGCGCCACCAGCTTGCGGAACTCGGTGTGGGCTGGCGGGTCCTGCATCACCATGGGCGGGTTGTCGGCCAGGCCGATGAGTTCGAGTTCGCCGTAGTTGACCGTCAGACCCTGCGCCGAGGAGAAGGTCTCGTGGTCGCGGGCGGCGGACCAGATGTCGGTGTGCCGGGACAGCACCCAGTAGTCATGTGCCGGGTTGGCTGGGACGACGTGGTGGACCGGATCGTGCTCACGCAATGCGGCGTACATGGGCCACGGATCAGACCAGGTGTCGCCGGACCGCAATTCGAAGCGTGCGTGCGGAAGATGAGTCGTCATGATTGTTGAGTATGGCTCAGGCGTCTTCCCGGTGACGCCGCGGTCAGATGACCGCGCCCGGGTTGAGGATGCCATCCGGGTCCAGTGCCACCTTGATGCGCCGGTTGAGTTCCATCGCTTCCGGCCCGAGCTGGCCGGCCAGCCACGGTTTCTTCAGCCGGCCCACGCCGTGCTCGCCGGTGATGGTTCCGCCCAGTGCGATGGCCAAGTCCATGATGTCGCCGAACGCCTTGTGCGCCCGGGCGGTCATCGCGGCGTCGCTAGCGTCGTACACGATCAGCGGGTGGGTGTTTCCGTCCCCGGCATGCGCGATGACCGAGATCATCAGCCCGGCGTCGGCGGCGATCTTCGCCACCCCGCCTACCAGGTCGGCCAGTTTGGGCACCGGTACGCCGACATCCTCGAGTAGCAGTGAGCCCTTGGCCTCGACCGCCGGGATGGCGAGCCGGCGGGCTGCGACGAAGGCCTCACCCTCCACCGGGTCATCCGTGGAAAAGCATTCGGTGGCACCGGCTTCGGTGAACACCTGTGCCATGAACTCGGCATCCTGGGCTCCCGCAGGGCCGCGGTCGTCGGAGGCGGCGACCATCATGGCTGCGGCATTGCGGTCCAGGCCCATCCGCAGCTTGTCCTCGACGGCGTTGATCGCGACGCCGTCCATGAACTCCAGCATGGACGGGCGGATCTTCCGGGTGATGGTGACCACCGAACTTGTTGCGGCTTCCACCGAGTCGAAAGTAGCGACCACTGTGGCCGTGGTCGGCTGTGGCGGCAGCAGTCGCAACGTCACCTCGGTGACCACTCCCAGGGTGCCCTCGCTGCCCACGAACAGTTTGGTCAGGCTCAGCCCGGCCACATCCTTCAGGCGCGGTCCACCGAGTCGTACCGCAGTGCCGTCGGCCAGCACCACCTGCAGGCCCAATACGTAATCGGTGGTGACGCCGTACTTGACGCAGCACAGCCCGCCGGCGTTGGTCGCGATATTGCCACCGATGGAGCAAATCTCGTACGACGAGGGATCCGGCGGATACCAGAGTCCCTGGGCCGCAACGGCTTTCTTCACTTCGACGTTGAGCAGTCCAGGCTGCGCGACGGCGGTTCGGGTGACCGGGTCGACGGTGATCTCGCGCATCTTCTCGGTCGACAGGACGATTCCGCCATCGACCGCCGTCGCCCCACCGGAGAGTCCCGTGCCCGCTCCGCGCGGGACCACCGGAACGCGGTGGGCGCTGGCCCAGCGCAGCACCGTCTGAACCTGCTCGGTAGAGATTGGCCGCACCACCGCCAGCGGCGTGCCGGCGGCCGGGTCCCTGGCCCAGTCGTGGCGGTAGGAGGCAAGTATTTCCGGGTCGGTGACGACCACGCCAGCGCCCAGCTCGTCGATCAGAGCTGATAACGCGATCATCGTCATGAGTTCCCCTTCGTGCGCGGCGGGCCGTTCTGTGAAGAGTAAAGCGCGGCGATGATCGCATCAACCGACTCCACGGTGGTCTGCTCATCGGTCCGCACGATCACGTCGTAGTCCAGTCCGTGCGAGTGACAGAGCTCACTGCTCCGCCGGGCCAATCCGAGTGGCCGTCCCTCGAGTTCGCCGTCTGCCCGCGAGGCTTCGCGACGCTCGAGTTCCTGCACCGAGCAGTAGACCCCGACCGAGAAGATGTGAGCCCCGGAATTCTCGAGGACGTCAAGGGCCTCATCGCACCAATCCCTGTCCTGGAGGAAGTGATCGATGATGAGATTCGTTCCCAGCCTCAGATGCTCACCCCAACCCCGGTGAATCCCGGACAGCAGTCGGCGGGTGTCGTCGCGCAGGACGAGACGTACTCGGGCGAGCCCGTCGCCATGGGTCGCTGTTGCGGACTCGTCGACGTACTCCCACGCGGCGTGGCCATCATGGGGTTCGCGTGACACGAGCCGGGTGATATCCCCGCCGGCGAGGGCCACGAAACTGATGGGAAAGAGCGTGTCCGAGATCAACAGGACAACGTCGTCGAACGCGACACTCGCAAAGGTGGTGCCGGCAGCGGCATCGGTCAAACGCTCCTGCAGCGCGCGACACAGGGTCGACTTTCCCGACGAGCTCGGCCCGTTGACGAGCAGCGCAACAGGCCTCGCTGCGAAGGATTCACTCACGTC
>JBAXIR010000063.1:0-14325 GCA_037138275.1 Mycobacteriaceae bacterium
ATGCTCGACCGCTGGCGCACGGTCATGATGGACAACTACGGCACCCCACCTGTCGCACTGGCTTCCGGCGACGGCGCGGTCGTCACCGACGTCAACGGTAAGACCTATCTGGATCTGCTCGGCGGGATCGCCGTCAATATCCTGGGCCACCGGCACCCGGCGATCATCGAGGCCGTCACCGCGCAGTTGAACACCCTCGGCCACGTCTCCAACCTGTACGCCACCGAACCCGGTGTCGCATTGGCCGAAGCGCTCGTCGGCCACCTCGGCACCCACGCGCGGGTGTTCTTCTGTAACTCCGGTGCGGAGGCCAATGAGGTGGCCTTCAAGATCAGCCGGCTGACCGGGCGCACCAAAGTCGTTGCCGCACAGAATGCTTTCCACGGCCGCACCATGGGCGCACTCGCGCTCACCGGGAAACCGGCTGCGCGGGAGCCGTTCGAGCCGCTGCCCGGTGACGTCACGCATGTGCCCTACGGTGACGTCGAGGCACTCGCGGCCGCCGTCGGCGATGACACCGCCGCGGTGTTTCTCGAACCGATCATGGGGGAGGGCGGCGTGGTGGTGCCGCCGGCCGGCTACCTGGCCGCGGCACGCGAGATCACCAGCCGCCACGGCGCTCTGCTGGTGATTGACGAGGTGCAGACCGGAGTCGGCCGCACCGGGACGTTCTTCGCCCATCAGCACGACGGCATCACGCCCGATGTCGTCACCCTCGCCAAGGGACTCGGCGGCGGCCTACCGATCGGCGCGTGCCTGGCCATCGGCCCGACCGCCGAGTTGATGACACCCGGTATGCACGGCAGCACCTTCGGCGGCAACCCGGTCTGCGCCGCCGCCGCGTGCGCGGTGCTGCGTGTGCTCGACGACGACGACCTGTGCAATAACGCGGACGCGATGGGCACGATCCTGGCGCACGGTATCGAGTCAGCGCGCCACCCCCTGGTGGATTACGTCCGGGGCCGTGGGCTGCTGCGCGGGGTGGTGCTGACCGCGCCGCACGCCAAGGCTGTCGAGCTGGCCGCCCGGGACGCCGGCTTTCTGGTGAATGCGGCCGCACCCGATGTCGTCAGGCTGGCGCCGCCACTGATCATCACCGAGGCGCAGATCGGCAGTTTCCTGGCCGCGTTGCCCGGCATCCTCGACACCGCGGACACGGAGGCCCGGATATGACCGGGCTGAGACACTTTCTGCGCGACGACGATCTGTCCCCGGCCGAGCAGGCCGAGGTGCTGGGGTTGGCCGCCGAACTCAAGAAGTCCCCGATGAGTCGCCGGCCACTGGAGGGACCCCGGGGCGTGGCGGTCATCTTCGACAAGAACTCCACCCGCACCCGGTTCTCCTTCGAGATGGGCATCGCCCAACTCGGTGGGCATGCCGTCGTCGTCGATGGCAGCAAGACCCAACTCGGCCGCGACGAGACCCTCGCCGACACCGGCCGGGTACTGTCCCGCTACGTCGATGCGATCGTCTGGCGGACTTTTGGCCAGCACCGCCTCGACGAGATGGCCGCGGCGGCAACGGTTCCGGTGGTCAATGCACTTTCGGATGAGTTCCATCCCTGCCAGATACTCGCCGATCTGCAGACCCTCGCCGAACGAAAGGGGTCCCTGTCCGGATTGCGGATGTCCTATCTCGGTGACGGCGCCAACAATATGGCGAACTCGCTGATGCTCGGTGGAGTCACCGCCGGTGTGCACGTGACGATTGCCGCCCCGGCGGGCTTCGAACCCGACGCATCCGTCGTCGGCGCCGTGCGGGCCCGCGCCGCCGAGACCGGTGCGACGGTCACGATCACCACTGACCCGCACGCCGCCGCCGCGGGCGCCGATGTGCTCGTCACCGACACCTGGACGTCCATGGGCCAGGAGAATGACGGACTGGACCGGGTGGGCCCGTTCCGGCCCTTCCAGCTCAATGCCGAACTGCTGGCCCGGGCGGACTCGGAAGCCATTGTGCTGCACTGCCTTCCGGCGCATCGGGGCGAGGAGATCACCGATGAGGTGATCGACGGTCCGCACAGCGCGGTGTGGGACGAGGCCGAGAACCGACTTCATGCGCAGAAAGCGCTGCTGGTGTGGCTGTTGGAACGAGCGCCCCGGGGATCCCGAGGACCCCAATGACCGGGTCCCCCGAAGTCGCCACCACCCGGGCCGGGCGTCAGGCGCGCATCGTCGCGATCCTCTCGTCGAGGTCAGTGCACAGCCAGAGTGAACTCGCCGCGCTGCTGGCCGATGACGGCATCGACGTCACCCAGGCCACCCTGTCGCGGGACCTGGAAGAACTCGGCGCGGTGAAACTGCGCGGCGCCGACGGCGGCGGCGGGGTATACGTGGTGCCCGAGGACGGCAGCCCGGTCCGCGGTGTCTCCGGCGGCACCGAACGGGTATCCCGGCTGCTGGGCGAACTGCTGGTATCCACCGACGCCAGTGGCAACCTGGCCGTGCTGCGCACCCCGCCGGGTGCGGCGCACTACCTGGCCAGTGCCATCGACCGCGCCGCACTACCCGAGGTGGTCGGCACCG
This sequence comes from Mycobacteriaceae bacterium, assembly GCA_037138275.1. GTDB lineage: Bacteria > Actinomycetota > Actinomycetes > Mycobacteriales > Mycobacteriaceae > Mycobacterium. The sequence continues at coordinate 2,526 of JBAXIR010000063.1, forward strand.
TCGCCGGGGATGACACCATTCTGGTGATCGCCCGCGAGCCGATGACCGGCGCGCAACTGGCCACCATGTTCGAGAACATTCGTTAGACGCCCGTCAAGCCGTTCGTCAAGCACTGACCCAGAGGAGAAACTTCATGTCCGAGCGCGTCATCCTGGCCTACTCCGGCGGCCTGGACACCTCGGTGGCCATCAGCTGGATCGGTAGGGAGACCGGCAAAGAAGTGGTGGCGGTCGCTATCGACCTCGGACAGGGCGGCGAGGATATGGAGTTGGTCCGGCAGCGGGCCATGGACTGCGGTGCCGTCGAAGCGGTGGTGATCGACGCCCGCGACGAGTTCGCCAACGAGTACTGCCTGCCCGCCATCGAGTCCAATGCCCTCTACATGGATCGCTATCCGCTGGTCTCCGCGCTGAGCCGGCCGCTGATCGTCAAGCATCTAGTTGCCGCCGCGCGACAATTCGACGGTGGCATCGTGGCCCACGGCTGCACCGGCAAGGGCAATGACCAGGTGCGCTTCGAGGTCGGATTCGCCACGCTGGCACCGCATCTCGACGTGCTGGCCCCGGTCCGCGACTATGCCTGGACCCGGGAGAAGGCCATCGCGTTCGCGGAGCAGAACGCGATCCCGATCAACGTCACCAAACGCTCGCCGTTCTCCATCGACCAGAACGTCTGGGGTCGCGCGGTGGAGACCGGGTTCCTGGAGCATCTCTGGAACGCCCCCACCAAGGACGTCTACGACTACACCGAAGACCCCACGCTGAACTGGAACACTCCCGATGAGGTGATCGTCGGCTTCGAGGCCGGTCGGCCGGTGTCCATCGATGGCAACCCGGTCACGGTTCTGGAGGCCATCGTCGAACTCAACCGGCGGGCCGGCGCCCAGGGCGTGGGCAGACTCGACGTCGTCGAGGACCGCCTCGTCGGCATCAAGAGCCGGGAGATCTACGAGGCACCGGGTGCGATGGTGCTCATCACCGCGCACACCGAACTCGAGCATGTGACCCTCGAACGCGAACTCGGCCGGTTCAAGCGGACCACCGATCGGCGCTGGGCCGAACTGGTCTACGACGGACTGTGGTTCTCGCCGCTGAAGACTGCGCTGGAGTCCTTCGTCGCCAAGACCCAGGAGCGGGTGACCGGCGAGATCCGGATGGTGCTGCACGGCGGGCACATCTCGGTCAACGGCCGGCGCAGCCCGGAGTCGCTGTACGACTTCAACCTCGCCACCTATGACGCCGGCGATACCTTCGACCAGTCCGCGGCCAAGGGCTTCGTGCACCTGCACGGACTGTCGTCAAAGATTGCCGCGGCTAGAGATATGCGGGCAGACGAATCTGCCCGGGGCGATATGCGGGGCGAACAGACGTGACCACCAACGAGGGATCGCTGTGGGGTGGCCGGTTCGCCGACGGTCCCGCCCCGGAACTGGTGGCCCTGAGCCGCTCCACCCACTTCGACTGGGTGCTGGCGCCCTATGACGTCACCGCGTCGAAGGCGCACGCGAAGGTGCTGCATAAAGCCGGGCTCTTGACCGACGAGCAGCGCGACTCATTGCTCGTCGGACTGGACAGCCTGGGTGCCGACATCGCCGACGGCAGCTTCACCCCACTGCTCACCGACGAGGACGTCCACGGCGCACTGGAACGTGGACTCATCGACCGGGTCGGCGCCGACCTCGGTGGCCGGTTGCGGGCCGGCCGGTCACGTAACGATCAGGTGGCCGCGCTGTTCCGGATGTGGCTGCGCGACGCGATGCGCCGGGTGGCCGACGGTGTCTTCGGTGTCGTCGAGGCGCTCACCGCGCAGGCCGCCGCGCATCCGATGGCGGTCATGCCCGGCAAGACGCATCTGCAGGCCGCGCAACCGGTTCTGCTGGCGCATCACCTTCTTGCGCATGCCCATCCGCTGCTGCGCGATGTGGACCGCATCGCCGACTTCGATGCCCGCACCGCGGTATCACCGTATGGTTCCGGTGCGCTGGCCGGCTCATCGCTGGGCCTGGATCCCGACGCCATCGCCGCGGATCTGGGTTTCGCTGCGGCGGCGGATAATTCGATCGACGCCACCGCGTCCCGCGATTTCGCCGCCGAGGCCGCCTTCGTGCTGGCGATGATCGCCGTCGACATCTCGCGGCTGGCCGAGGACATTATTCTGTGGAGCACAACAGAATTCGGCTATGTCACCCTGCACGACGCGTGGTCAACCGGAAGCTCGATCATGCCGCAGAAGAAGAACCCGGATATCGCCGAACTCGCCCGCGGCAAGTCCGGTCGGCTGATCGGTAACCTCGCGGGTCTGCTGGCCACGCTCAAAGCGCAACCGCTGGCCTACAACCGGGATCTGCAGGAGGACAAGGAACCGGTCTTCGATTCGGTGGCCCAACTCGAACTGGTGCTGCCCGCGATGGCCGGCCTGGTTGCCACCCTGGACTTCGACATCGAGCGGATGGCCGCGCTGGCCCCGGCCGGCTACACCCTGGCCACCGATATCGCCGAGTGGCTGGTACGACGCGGGGTGCCGTTCCGCAATGCACACGAGGCGGCGGGTGCGGCGGTGCGGTTGGCCGAAGCGCGGGGTGCGGGACTTGGTGAGCTCACCGATGCCGAACTGACGCAGATCCATCCCGAGCTGACACCCGAGGTGCGCGCGGTGTTGACGGTGACCGGTTCGGTCGCCGCTCGCGATGCGCGCGGCGGTACCTCCCCGGATCAGGTGGCACGGCAGCTGCGCGGATTGTGGGCCACCGTTGCCGAACTCCGAGACCGGTTGCGGCGCTGAACTATTCGATCGATTCGGAGAGTTCCATCCATCGGGTCTCCCTATCAATCAGCTCGGCTTCCAGCTCGCGCAGCTGACCGTTCAGCCGGCCGATCCCGGCGTGATCGGACTGGTCGTGCTCGGCCAGTGCGACGTGTGTGGCGTCGACCTTCGCGGCGAGTTTCGCCAACGCCCGCTCCAACGCCGCGATCTCCTTCTGCACGCCGCGCAGTTCCGCACCGGACAGCACGGTGGCGGTCGGGGCGGATGACGAGGCGGACTTCGGCGCCGAGTCCCGGCCGGCATCCCTGCGGGGATCCCGAGCGGCCAGACGAAGGTACTCATCGACCCCGCCGGGCAGGTGCCGCAGATGCCCGTTGAGGATCGCGTACTGCTGATCGGTGATCCGCTCCAGTAGATAGCGATCATGCGATACCACGATCAGGGTGCCGGGCCAGGAGTCGAGCAGATCCTCGGTGGCCGAGAGCATGTCGATATCCACGTCATTGGTGGGCTCGTCAAGTACCAGGACATTGGGTTCGGCCAGCAGGGTCAGCATCAGCTGCAGCCGCCGTCGCTGGCCACCGGAGAGCTCACCCACCCGGGTGGACAGCTGATCGCGGCCAAAACCCAAGCGCTCCAACAGTTGTGCCGGAGTCAGTTCTTTTCCATCGACCAGATAGCCGGCCTTGAGCCGGCCCAGGACATCGCGCACCAGATCATCGGCGATCTCGACGAGTTCACCGGCCTGCTGGTCCAGCATCGCCAGCCGCACCGTCTTACCCCGTTTGACCCGGCCGCTATCCGGAGTGATGGTTCCCGCGATCAGGCCCAGCAGGGTGGACTTGCCGGCTCCGTTGGCGCCGACGATGCCGGTGCGCTCGCCGGGGGCGATCCGCCATTCGACATCGCGCAGCACCGGCACCTCGGCGCCATCGATTCCCGGGTAGGACACCGACACATCCAGCAGGTCGATGACGTCCTTGCCAAGCCGGTAGGTGGCGAGCTTGGCCAACTCGACGGTGTCGCGCACGGGCGGCACGTCAGCGATCAACTCGTTGGCCGCGTCGATCCGGAACTTCGGCTTCGAGGTACGCGCCGGTGCACCCCGGCGCAGCCAGGCCAACTCCTTGCGCATCAGATTCTGCCGCTTGACCTCCGTTGCGGCCGCCACCCGGTCCCGCTCGACGCGCTGCAGCACATACGCCGCGTAACCGCCGTCGAACGGTTCGACGACGCTGCCCTGATTGCTCCTATCCGAGCCCACACCGTGCACCTCCCAGGTGGTGGTGGCCACCTCGTCGAGGAACCACCGATCGTGGGTGACCACGAGCAGGCCACCCGACGTCCGAGCCCAGCGCGCCTGCAGATGTGCCGCCAGCCAGGTGATGCCCTCGACGTCGAGGTGGTTGGTGGGTTCGTCGAGGGCGATCACATCCCAATCGCCGATCAGCAACTCGGCCAACTGAACCCGCCGACGCTGACCGCCGGACAGTGCGCCCACCGGTGCCTGCCAGTCGAGGTCGGCCACCAGACCGGCCACCACATCGCGAACTTTCGCATCCCCCGCCCACTCATGCTCGGGGCGATCACCCACCAGGGCGTGCGCCACCGAATGACTCGGGTCGAGGGTGTCGGCCTGTTCCAGCGCCGCCACCCGCAGGCCACTGCGGTAGGTCACCCGCCCGGCGTCCGGGGTGATCCGGCCGGTCAGCAGGCCCAGCAGGCTGGACTTACCGTCGCCGTTGCGGCCCACGATGCCGATCCGGTCACCGTCGTTGACGCCCACCGTGACGGCATCGAACACCACCTGCGTCGGGTACTCGAGGTGCAGCGATTCGCCGCCCAGCAGGTGTGCCACCGCGAAGAGCTTAGGCTGTCGGGGGACAGCACAGCATTCGGCAGGAGCAACGGTGGATCTGAACATATCGGCAATCACCAAACCGCTGGAGCGGCTCGTCGCGACCGCCCAGAACGGCTACGAGGTGGCGCGCTGGGGCGGACTCGAGACCGGCGCCGTGCCGTCGCCGTTCCAGATCGTCGAGAGCAACAACATGTACAAGCTCCGGCGGTACTTCCCGCCGGACAACCGGCCCGGCCGCCGGCGAGCGGCACCCCCGGCGCTGATGGTCCATCCGATGATGATGTCGGCCAATATGTGGGACGTCACCCGCGAAGACGGTGCGGTCGGCATCCTGCACGCCGCCGGACTTGATCCGTGGGTGATCGACTACGGCTCGCCCGACCAGGTCGCCGGCGGTATGGAACGCACCCTGACCGACCACATCGTCGCGCTCAGCGAGGCCATCGACATCGTTGCGGCCGCCACCGGCCAGCCCGTGCACCTGGTGGGCTACTCCCAGGGCGGCATGTTCAGCTATCAGACGGCCGCCTACCGCCAATCCAAGGACGTCGCCAGCGTGGTCGCGTTCGGCTCGCCGGTGGACACCCTGGCCGCACTGCCGATGGGCATCCCGGCCAACATGGGCGTCGTGGGCGCGGAGTTCCTCGCCGACCACGTGTTCAACCGCATCGACATCCCGGGCTGGCTGGCCCGGACCGGCTTCCAGATGCTCGACCCGATCAAGTCGGCGAAGTCGAAATTCGACTTCCTGCTGCAACTGCATGACCGCGAGGCACTGCTGCCCCGCGAGCAACAGCGACGTTTCCTCGACAGCGAGGGCTGGATCGCCTGGTCCGGACCGGCGGTTTCGGAACTACTCAAACAGTTCGTCACGCACAACCGGATGATGACCGGCGGCTTCGCCATCAAGGGCCAGCTGGTCACGCTCTCCGATATCACCTGTCCGATGCTCGCGTTCGTCGGCGAGGTCGACGACATCGGGCAGCCCGCGTCGGTGCGGGGGATCAAACGCGCCTCGCCCAAGGCCGATGTCTACGAGGTGATGATCCGGGCCGGCCACTTCGGTCTGGTGGTCGGATCGAAGGCATCCACCATCACCTGGCCCACCGTCGCGAACTGGGTGCAGTGGCTGTCCGGCGGTGCGGAGCGACCGGACAACATCGTGCCGATGCCCGATTCCACGCCCGCCGCCCAGGAATCCGGTGTGGCCATGAGTTCGCGCGTCATGCACGGAGTCGCCGAGGCGTCCGAATTGGCCGCGTCGATCGCTCGCGGCGCGACCGACGCCATTGCCGGTGTCAACAAGTCGGTGCGCACGCTGGCCATTGAGACCATGCGGACGCTGCCGCGTCTGGTGCGGTTGGGTCAGATCAACGACCACACCCGAATCTCGTTGGGCCGCATCATCTCCGAGCAGGCCGACTCAGTTCCCGACGGTGAGTTCCTGTTGTTCGACGGCCGCGTGCACACCTACGAGGCGGTCAATCGCCGGATCGATAATGTGGTGCGCGGGCTGATCGAAGTCGGGGTGCGTCAGGGCACCCGGGTCGGGGTCCTGATGGACACCCGCCCCAGCGCGATGGTGGCCATCGCGGCGCTCTCCCGCCTCGGTGGGGTGGCCGTGCTCATGCCGCCCGACGGTGACCTCGCCGCAGCCACCCGACTCGGCGGGATCACCGAACTCATCACCGACCCGGCCAACCTCGCCGCGGCGGCGAAGCTGCCCGTGCAGACCCTGGTGCTCGGTGGTGGCGATACCCGCGAACTCGACCTGCCCGCGCACAGCACGGTGGTCGATATGGAGCAGATCGACCCCGGCGCGGTGGAGCTGCCCGGGTGGTACCGGGCCAATCCCGGGTATGCGCGCGATGTGGCGTTCGTGGTGTTCAACTCCGTCGGCGGCGGTGTGCTGGAGCCCAAACAGATCACCAACTACCGGTGGGCGCTGTCGGCCTTCGGTACCGCCTCGGCGGCCGCGCTGACCCGAAACGACACGGTGTACTGCCTGACTCCGCTGCATCATCAGTCCGGCCTGCTGGTCAGCCTCGGCGGCGCGGTGGTGGCCGGCGCGCGGATCGCGCTGTCCCGTGGGCTCGCGCCGGAACGCTTCTTCGACGAGATCCGCCAGTACGGCGTCACGGTGGTCACCTACACCTGGTCGATGCTGCGCGAGATCGTCGCGGACCCGAGTTTCTCCGCGGCGGGTCAGAATTCCATCGCGGGCAACAACCCGATCCGGCTCTTCATGGGTTCGGGTATGCCGACCGGACTCTGGCAGCGGATCCTCGACGTGTTCGCCCCGGCCAAGGTGGTGGAGTTCTTCACCACCTCCGACGGTCAGGCGGTGCTGGCCAATGTCGCCGGGGTCAAGGTGGGCAGCGAGGGCCGCCCCCTGCCCGGCGGTGGCGAGGTGGAATTGGGCGCCTACGACGTCGAGAAGGATCTCATCGTCGAGACCGACCGTGGATTCGTGAAGGTCGCGGGCCGGGAGGAGATCGGTATCCTGCTGGCTCGTCCGTGGGGGCCGATCGACCCCAGTGCGTCGATCAAGCGCGGGGTGTTCTCCGCCGGTGACATCTGGATCTCCACCGAGTACGTGTTCTGGCGCGACGCCGACGGTGACTACTGGCTGCTCGGTAACCGCTCCGGGTTCCTGCACACCCCGCGTGGCGTGGTCTTCCCCGCCCCGGTCACCGACGCGTTCGGTGCCATCTCGGGTGTGGATCTGGCCCTGACCTACCCGGTGGAGACGCCGGGCGGAACGCTCGCTGTCACGGCCGTCATGCTACTGCCGGGGATGAGTGTGACCGCCGCCGATCTGAGCGAAGCGGTCGCGACGATGCCCGCCGGACTGCCGCCCGACATCGTGCACATCGTGGGTGACCTGCCGGTGAGTGCGTCCTACCGGCCGGTGTCGTCGGCACTTCGGGCCGCCGGCCTACCCAGGGCCGGCCGTAACAGCTGGTACCTCGATGCCGATACGGGGAAGTACAAGACACTCACGGCCGCTGCGCGGACCGCGTTGGTCAGGAAGTAGCCCAAAGGGAAGTAGCTGAGCGAAGCTCGACCTCGCGGACGCTGCTAGGCTCGTCGACAACAGGTGCCCAGCTGGAGGGGACAGATGACCGGAACACATGACAGGCGCGGCTGGCGGCGGGGAGTGCTCAACGGCATTGCCGGCGTTACCGTTGCCATCGGGATGGTCTTCGGATCGACCGCGGTGGCCCAGGCCGATGTGCTTGACGATCTGGCGGAGGATTACGCGGTCGGAACCGGCGGGGGACAGTTGTCCAACCTGCTCAGGATCTCGCTGAAACTCCGGGCGATGGGCTACAAGCCGTCGAAGGTCTACCTCGACGAACTCACCGCGGCGATGGAATACCGGCCGAATCAGAACCCGCTCATCAACGCGCTCAAGGACACCATCGCCTATCAGGCGAAGATCAAAGCCCAAACCGAATTGCTGCAGACGGCCCAGTCCCAGCAGAACGCCAATAGTGCGGTGATGGGCGCCGGACAGATGCCGGCTGCCAGCAATCCGGGTACTGGGGGCACCTCCGCCGGGGGCACCTCCACCGGCGGAGCCTCCACCGGGGGCACCTCCACCGGCGGAACCCAGGCCGGCGTCGTGGCGCCGGTGGTTCCGGCACAGTAACGGCATGCCCGGCCCGACACCACTGGACCCGATGCTGTTGCGCATCCTGGTGTGCCCTGCCGACCGAGGGCCCCTGCTGGCTGTCGATGACGTGCTCTACAACCCCAGGTTGCGCATGGCCTACCGGATCGAGGACGGGATTCCGGTCCTGCTGGTGGACGAGGCGGCTGACGTCGGGCAGGCCGAACATGAGCGGTTGATGGCCCAGGCGGGTGCCGGTCCCGACGCCGTTTGACGTCACATCCTGACATCACACCCCGACGGCCCGCCCGGTCGGACCACCGCAACTGTGGCGAATCATTCTGGAAACCGTCACTAACTTTGTCGTTGGTTTTCCGACGCTACGAACTATTCCGGCGAATACTGGCCTCACCGTTGGGAGCCGTCACCATCGGTGCGATCGAGGGGAGTTCGGGTGGGCGCCATATCTCCCATGGACGCGATGTTCCTTATCCAGGAAGCCCGCGAGCACCCCATGCACGTCGCCGGTCTGCAGCTCTACAAGCGGCCACCGAGAGTCCGGGCCGACTACCTCGCCACGGTGTACCGCGAGTTGCTCGAGGCCCGCGATGTCGATCCCATGTTCCTGCGCCGGCCGCGCCAACCGGTCAACTCCGTCGGCAATCTCTGGTGGTCCGAGGACACCAATATCGATCTGGAGTTCCACGTCCGCCGGTCCGCACTGCCCGAGCCCGGCCGGGTCCGCGAACTGCTTGAGTTGGTATCCCGGCTGCACGGCACCCTGCTTGACCGGCACCGCCCGCTGTGGGAGTACCACCTCATCGAGGGCCTGGCCGACGGCCGATTCGCGACCTATCTGAAGTCCCACCACGCCCTTGCCGATGGTGTCACCATGGCGCGCAAGATCGTTGAGGCGTTCAGCACCGATCCGAAAGCGCGCGGCCTGCCACCGCTGTGGGCCGACCGCGAGACCGAACCCAAGCCCGAATCCGGCCGGGGGATCGTCAACCCACTGGAGGTGTTCCGGAGCGCCGGCAGGGCGTTGTCCGGGCTGACCGGAGTCGGGCCGATGCTGGCGAAGTACGGCGCGCAGGCACTCATGGAACAGTCAAGCGTGTTGCCGTACTCCGCTCCCCGAACGATGCTCAACGTTCCCATCACCGGCGCCCGTCGGGTCGCCGCGCAGTCCTGGGACATGGCCCGGATCATCAAGGTCCGCAAGGCTTTAGGCGTCACCCTCAATGATCTGGTGCTGGCGATGTGCTCCGGCGCGCTGCGCCGCTATCTCATCGCGGCCGATGCGCTGCCCGATGACCCGCTGATCGCCTCGGTTCCGGTCGCGATGAAAACCCAGGAGGCCGGTCGGGAGGGCAATGCCATCACGTTCGTGCTGTGCAACCTCGGAACAGATCTCGATGATCCCCACGCCCGACTCGAGACGATCACCGAATCGATGCGGGCCACCAAGGAGTTGATGGCCAACCGCCCAGGGTTGCAGTTGACCGCTCTCGGGTTGCTCACCGCACTCGGCCCGTCGGTGCTGACTCGGATTCCGGGATCGGCGTCGGCGCCGCCGCCGTACAACGTCGTCATCTCCAACGTCCCCGGCCCCCGCGAACGGTTGTACTGGAACGGCGCCGAGGTTGAGGGCATCTATCCGTTGTCCATCCCCACCGAAAACCAGGCTCTCAACATCACCTGTCTGAGCTACGCCAACAACCTCGAGTTCGGGATCGTCGGGTGCCGGCAGGCGGTGCCGCGATTGCAGCGACTGCTGGACTATCTCGAAGAAACATTGCAGGAGTACGAGTAAATCCTGAGCTGTTGACCGACAACGGTTGACCGGCAGCGGTTGACCGGCGACGAATTTTTGGAGGACGCATGACCGAAATCACCGACAACCACCGCGCTGTCCTACGCGCCCTGGCTGACACCATCGTTCCGTCGATGCCGCGCGACGACGACCCGACCGGGTTCTGGGCGGCCAGCGGAAGCAGCCTGGGCGCCGATGTGGCTGTCGCCCAAGTGATCTCCGGTCTGCCCGAGGAGCAGGGCAATGGTCTGCTCAGCCTGCTCGACGGTATGCACGTGTTCGGATTCGCCACCGGCTCGCAGCGTTCCCGCGAGCAGGTGATCCGCAACGTCGCACTGATGGGCGCTGCCCCGGCTGCCGGGATGAAGGCGTTGGCCTCGCTGACCGCCGCCATGGCATATGCCGTCCCGGACCCGAGCACCGGTGTCAATCCGGCCTGGACGGCGTTCGGCTACGAAGGGCTGCCGCGGATAGCGCCCGGCGGACCGGAGCCGCTGCCGACCTTCAGGCCCACCGAGTCCACGTGCGCGGCCGACGTCTGTATCGTGGGCTCCGGCGCGGGCGGTGGTCTGATCGCCGGTGTCCTGGCCAAGGCCGGGCTCAATGTCGTCGTGCTCGAAGCCGGCCAGGCGCGCAACGAGGCCGACTTCATGGGCTACGAGATGCTCGCCTACCAGCAACTGTTCTGGCGCGGCGGGGTCAACGCCACCGCAGACATGAATGTCAGCATGCTCGCCGCCTCCACGTTGGGCGGCGGCCCGACGGTCAACTGGTCCAACTGTCTGCGTACGCCGGAATGGGTGCGCGACAACTGGGCCGAGGAATTCGGGCTCAAGGACGTCGCGACGCCGGACTACGACGCGCACATCGACGCGGTCTGGGAGCGCCTCGGCGTCAACGGCGACTGCTCGGACCTCAACGGTCCGCACTTGCGGATGCGCGCCGGCGCGGACGCCCTGGGCTGGTCGTTCACGATGCTGAACCGCAATGCCGACCCGGAGGCCTATTCGCCGGAAACCGCCGGGCACATCGGATTCGGTGACCGGTCCGGCGCCAAGCGCGACGTTCGCCAAACCTATCTGCGCGATGCAGTCGAGGCCGGCGGCAAGGTGATCGTCGGCTGTGCGGCGAAGCGGGTGCTGGTGGAGAACGGCCGCGCCGCCGGCGTCGAGGCCACCTATACCGACCCCGCGACCGGAGCGACGAGGGAGTTGACCATCAAGGCTCCACGCGTGGTCGTCGCGTGCGGCTCGCTGGAGTCCCCCGCGCTGCTGCTGCGCTCCGGCATCGGCGGCCCGGCGGTCGGCAAGTACCTGCACCTGCATCCGGCGATGGGTTTCCTCGGCATCTACCCGGAGGAGACCACGCCGTGGTGGGGTGCACCGATGACCGCCATGGTGGACGAGTTCGCCAACATCAAAGATGGTCACGGCTTCCTGATCCAGAACGGGCAATGGTCGCCGTCGATCATCATCGCGGGAATGGCCCGGGCCTCCGGCGCTGAGCACAAGGAAACCGTCGCCCAACTCGGCCACGCGGCGTTTTCGGTTGCATTCCCCCGCGACCGCGGGCACGGCACGGTGACCATCGACGACCAGGGGAACGCGGTGGTCAACTACTCGATGACCGATGAGGTCGACCTGCTGGTCGCCCGCACCTCCATCGAGAAGCAGATCCGGCTGCACCACGCCGGCGGCGCCGAGCAGATCATCCCGTTTGGGTCGCTCACCCAGCGCTGGCGCCGCGG
>JBAXIR010000064.1:0-14276 GCA_037138275.1 Mycobacteriaceae bacterium
TGGCGAAGTTCCAGGTGACCCAGTCCGAAGCGGTCAATAACGGATACTTTTACAACGCGTTCGTCGCCAACCTGAATCCGGCGCAGACGATTCAACCCTTCATCGACTACATCTTCGGATTCCGCCGAGGCGTCAACGCCGGCCAACCGCCGGACAATGCCGGCCCGCGCGCGGAGTTCCCATTCCCGAATAACAGCGATCCGGAACCGTGGCGTCGTGCAGGGCAGGTGCCCGGATGACCCGTAAACGACTCAACGCTGCCATCGCCGCGGTACTCGCCGTGCTCATCGCCGCAGGCGTCACGCTTCTGGTCCGCAACACCGTGCTGAAGCCGACCACCATCACGGCCTATTTTTCCAGTGCCACAGCGATTTATCCCGGTGATGAGGTTCGGGTCTCCGGTGTGAAGGTCGGCAACGTCACGGCGATCGAACCGCAGGGCACCAAAGCGAAAATGACGTTGGCCGTCAAACGGGATGTGCCCATTCCGGTCGACGCCAAAGCCGTGATCGTTGCCCAGAACCTGGTCGGCGCGCGATACGTCCAATTGGCGCCGGCGTATGAGACCACTGGTCCGACGATGCGCGATGGCGCGGTGATCGACCTGGACCGGACCGCGGTGCCCATCGAGTGGGATGAGGTCAAAGCCCAACTGACCCGCCTGGCAACAGATCTCGGTCCGAGCAGTGGCGTGTCGACCTCGTCGGTGGGCCGGTTCATCGACAGTACGGCCAACGCGTTGGACGGCAACGGAGACAGGTTGCGCGAGACCATCAGGCAACTGTCCGGTCTGAGCCGCATCCTCGCCGACGGCAGCGGAAACGTCGTCGACGTCATCGCGAACCTGCAAACGTTCGTTACCGCACTGCGGGACAGCAACGTCCAGATCGTCCAGTTCCAGAATCGCCTCGCCACCGTCAGCAGCGTGCTCAACGACAGCAGATCGGATCTGGACGGCGCGCTGACGAATCTGTCTAGCGCCGTGGTGGACGTGAAGCGGTTCGTCGCGGGCAGTCGCAATCAGACAGCCGAACAGATCGAACGACTCGGTGACGTGGTGCGGAACCTCAGCGAAAACCAGATGGCGTTGAAGAATCTTTTGCATGTGGCACCCAACGCGATCGGCAACAGCTACAACATCTACGACCCCGATACCGGCAGCGGCCTCGGCGGTTTCGCATTGGGGAACTTCGCCAATCCGCTGCAGGTGATCTGTGCGGCGATCGGTGCGATCCAGAACGCGACCGCATCGGAGACTGGCAAGCTGTGCTCGCAGTACCTGGGCCCGGCACTGCGCCTGCTGAACTTCAACTACCTGCCGGTCCCGTTTAACGCCTACCTGGCCAAGTCGCCGAGCCCCGAGAACCTGATCTACTCCGATCCGGCGCTGGCCCCGGGAGGCGCCGGAGGAAGTCCGCCGCCGCCGCTGAACCCTCCGGCAATCTCCGCCTACACCGGCCTCAACGGCGATGTGCCACCGCCTGCGGGGTGGGGTGACCCGCCGAACACGACTCCCGGTAGCTACACCCCGACCGGACTGCCCGCCTATCCGCAGCCCGCGCTGTACCCCAATGCCCCGATTCCGGGTGTCCCCAATCCGACCGGCGTGCCCAACGGACTCGGTGCCCCCCCGGGAACAGGTGCTCCCGGTGGGCAGGCCGGTCAGGCGCCGTCGACGCTGCAGGATCTGTTGCTGCCCGCTGAAGGGATGCCGCCGTCATGAGGTCTCGGGTGCGCCGCCTGGCGGTCACGGCCGCGTGTGTGTCGATCAGCGCGACCGGATGCTCGTTCGGTGGCCTTAATTCACTGCCGCTTCCCGGCACTGTCGGCCACGAGTCCGGGTCGACCCAGTATCACGTCGAAGTCGCCAATGTGAGCACGCTGGAACCGAATTCACCGGTGTTTGTCGGTGATGTGGTGGTGGGCAGTGTGAACGCGTTGACAGTGCGTGATTGGCACGCCGATGTTGAAGTCACGGTGAAACCGGGCATCGTAATACCGGCCAACGCGGTGGCCACCGTGGGCCAGACGAGCCTGCTGGGCTCCATGCACCTGGCGCTTAACCCGCCACTCGGGCAGGCTCCGGCCGGTCGACTTCAACCCGGTGCGACCCTGGGCCTCAATAAGTCCTCGACCTACCCGTCCACCGAGCAGACCCTGTCGGCGTTGTCAGTGGTGATCAATGGCGGGGGAGTGGGACAACTCGGTGAGATCGTCACCGAACTCAACGCGGCCCTGAATGGTCGTGAAGGCCAGGTCCGTGATTTGCTGGCCCGCCTCAATGACTTCGTCGGAGTTCTGGCCACCCAGCGCGACAGCATCAATGCGACGGTGGAGTCGTTGAATCGTCTGGCTGGAACCTTTGCCGGTCAGCGCGATGTGTTGACCCGGGCATTGAACCGGATCCCGCCCGCGCTGGATGTGCTGGTACGCGAGCGTCCACAGTTGACGGCCGCACTGGTGAAGCTGGGCGATTTCAGCACGGTGGCCGCCGGTTTGGTCAACGACACCCAGGCCGATCTGGTGCGCAATCTGCGCAACCTGGAACCGACCCTGCGGTCACTGGCTGACGTCGGGCCCAAACTCGATAAGGCTCTTGCCTACTTCACCGCGTTTCCGTACGGCCAGGAATTCATCAATCGGGGCATCCGGGGTGACTACCTGAACCAGTACATCATCTTCGACCTGACCATCCCGCGGCTCAAGAAGACATTGATGCTGGGCACCGCGTGGGGACAGGAAGGCGCGAAACTCGTTCCCGCGCCAGGTGATCCGTGGTACGCCAGCTATACCTACGATCCGCTGAACGCGCCGTTTAGTCCGCCGCCGACCGCTGTTGCGAGCATTCCGCCGTTGATCGACCCGGCTACCATGTCGATGGCTACCCAGACAGGTGCGGTCACCCAGGTGTCGCCGGCGGTTCCGCACGCTGAGGCGCCGGGCCCGGGCCCCGGCAGTGCCGTCTCGCCGGGCCCCGGCAATGCCGTCTCGCCGGACACCGGCAATGCCCTCGTCCCGTTCCCGTTGCCGGCGCCGGATCCCCAGTCGACTGCACAGGATGGGGGAGGTAGCTGATGCTGACACGCTTCGTTCGCACCCAGTTGGTCATCTTCACGATCGCGTCGATCGTCGGGATCTTGGCGATGGTGCTGGTCTATATGCAGGCGCCCACCCTGCTGGGTATCGGCCGGATGACGGTGAAGCTGGAAATGCCGAGAACCGGTGGGCTGTACCGGTTCTCGAACGTCACCTATCGCGGCGTGCAGATCGGCAAGGTCACCGAGGTGCACGCGACTCGCGCCGGTGCCGAGGCGACACTGTCATTGGCCACCTCGCCGAAGATTCCCGCCGACCTGCAGGCGAACGTGCTGAGCGTCTCGGCGGTGGGTGAACAGTACGTCGACCTGCAGCCCAAGACGGACTCCGGTCCCTACCTGCGGGACGGCTCGGTCATCACGGCCGAGAACACCGGGGTTCCGCAGGCGGTCGGTCCGATGCTCGATCAGGTGAGCGCCCTGCTGGACACCATCCCGAAGGAGAAACTGGGCAAGCTGCTCGACGAATCGTTCACGGGCCTCAACGGTGCCGGTGACGATCTGGGCATGCTGTTCGAATCGACATCGACTGTGGCCCGCGACCTCGATGGCGTCGCAGACAAGGCGCGGGTGCTGTTCGACGACAGCAAGCCACTGTTGGACGCGGGTGCGGTGTCCGGCGATGCCCTGCGCACCTGGGCGCGCGGTCTGGCCGGTTTCACCGGCCAACTCGCCACCAATGATCCACAGGTTCGTGGGCTGTTGCAGAACGGCCCGGGCGCACTCGACGAGGCGTCGCAACTGCTCAACCAGGTGAAGCCGACATTGCCGGTGCTGCTGGCCAATCTCACCACCGTCGGCCAGATCGGCATCACCTACCACGCATCGTTGGAGCAGCTGCTGGTGCTGCTTCCGCCTTTCATCGCGTCCCTGCATACCGTCGGCCTGCCGCGTAACAACCCGACCGGATTCACCCAGGGCGATTTCACGCTGACTCTCAACGACCCGCCCGCCTGCACTGTCGGCTTCCTACCGCCGTCGTCGTGGCGTTCGCCGTCGGATCTCTCCGATATCGACACCCCCGACGGGTTGTACTGCAAGCTGCCGCAGGATTCTCCGATCGCGGTGCGCGGAGCCCGAAACTATCCCTGCATGGGCCAGCCGGGTAAGCGCGCGCCCACCGTGGAGATCTGCGAGAGCGACAAGAATTTTGAGCCGCTGGCCATGCGTCAGCATGTGATCGGCCCGTATCCGTTCGACCCGAACCTGCTGGCTCAGGGCATCCCGCCCGACGATCGAGTCACGTTCCAGGAGAACATCTACGGACCGCTGGAGGGCACCCCGCTGCCGCAGGGTCCGGCGCCGGCGCCGGGCGCTCCGCCACCGGCACCCGCCGAAGCTGTTCCGCCGGCCGCAGTGGCTCCGACGGTTCCGCCGGTCGCACCCCCCGGACCGGTTGTCGCCCCCAGTGCATTCAGTCCCGGCAATATCGGCGGACCATCGGTCGCCATCGCCACCTACGACCCGAAGACGGGTCAGTACGCCACTCCGGACGGTGGTGTGTACCGGCAAACCAATCTGGTGACGCCATCCGGAGAACGTTCCTGGGAAGACCTGCTCCCAACCACCTGAGTCAGACGGTACGGGTGAGACAGTCGGTTTCTGCTCAGCCCTGCTTGATCAGCTTGAACGGCATGGTGATGTACAGCGATGGGCTGCGTCCACAGGATCCGCTGGCGCCGGTCGTGATGTCCTCACCCACCAGTGTGTTGGAATCAGGGTCGGCTGAGGCGCCGTCGGGCGTCGCCGCAATGAACCGGAAGACTTGAAATCCGGAGACGGTTGTGGTGCCGTCCGGGCAGGTAATCCAGTTCGGCACGATGTGTTTGACGTACCAGGTCCCGCCGGTGGCATAGATCGGTGCGGTCCAGCCCAGGTCGCTGGTCACCGTTCCGGTGCATTCGCCGGGATAGCTGCACTGCGACGAGATGTTCCAGATACTGCGAATACTCACTTCATTGCGGAACACATCGTTGGTGCGGGCCCATTCGCCGTTCGAGGTTGCGGTGTACGGCCCGTTGAGGGACCACCGGTCGGCGGCGTGGGCCGTCGGAGCCACGGCGACGGTCGCGATCAACGCGGCCGCGGATACTGCGGCGGTCACGGTCCCACGCATCAACGACTCCTCATCACGACAGTCCGGTTGCGGTCATTATCGCTGGTTCGCCATGTCCAGCGCCGCAATATGGCTGAACAACATTGACGCCCCGATGGGGCTACCACCGCCCGGGTACGTCGCCCCACTGACCGCAGCCATGGTATTTCCGGCGGCGTAGAGGCCGGGGATCGGCTTTCCCGCCTCGTCGAGTACGCGTGCCCGGGTGTCGGTGCGCAGTCCGCCCTTGGTCCCGAGGTCAGACAGCCCGAAGGCGGCCGCGTGAAACGGTGCGGTGTCGATGGGCACCAGGGGCGACTTGCCTCGGGAGAAGGCGCGGTCGTAGGCCTCGTCGCCGCGACCGAAATCGGTATCCACATCTGCGGTCGCCATGTCGTTGTAGCGGGTAATGGTGTCGGCCAGTGCGGCGGCGGGCACCCCGATGCTCTCGGCTAGTTCGGCCACCGTATCGGCGGTGCGCCACAAGCCGGCCGCGCGATAGCAATCGGTGTCGACCAGCGTCAGGTTGGTCGCTTTGATCGGGGGTACCTCGCCGCGACGGTCGTCGTAGATCATCCAGAACGGTTGGCTCACGCGTCCGGCCGACATCTCGGCGATGATCTCCCGGCCGACGCGGTCATACGGGGCTGATTCGTTGACGAAGCGCCGGCCTGCATCGTTGACGAAGATGCCGCCGGCGAACCACAGCGCGAACACCGCGCCGCCGTCCGGATGGATCAATCCGGGCGACCACCACGCCTGGTCCATCAGATCGGTGGCCGCGCCGGCCCGCATTGCCGCCTCGTGCGCGGCGCCGGCGTTATCCGGAGCGCCCAGGCTGTCCTCGATACGACCCGGTACCCCGAACACGGCCCGCATCGTCGGATTACGCTCGAAACCGCCGGCCGCGAGCAACACGCCTCGGCGGGCGCGGATACGGACTGTTTCACCGCCGCGCCGGGCCACTGCTCCGACCACCGCACCACCGGCGACGATGAGGTCGACAAGTTCGGCATTGCGGTGCAGGGCGACGTCCGGGAATCGGCGCAGGGCGGTGAGGAACCGGCCGATCAGGGCGCGGCCACCCGTCAGCTGATCGGGCGCGGGCGTACCGAATCGTTCGTTATCCAGGGGTCCGCGAATCAGGTCGGCGTCGAGCCCGAGTGCCGCGGCCGACACGGGGGTCGCGACGATATGGCGCATGCCGTCGAGTCGAGCCTGCGGCGCCGCGCCGTAGTAATCCGGCCAGGGCAGCACGCTGAATGCGAAGTTGTCGTCGGCTTCGAGGTAGTCGATCAGATCCGCGCCGCCGCGGACGTAGGTGTCCTGGAGTTCGCGGGGGGTGCGGTCGCCGACGACCGCATGGAAGTAGGTCAGCGCCGCCTCAATGGTGTCGTCGCTGCCGGCTCGGCGCAGAACGGCGTTGCAGGGGAACCACATTCCGCCGCCGCCGGAGTAGGCGGTCGTTCCGCCGAACTTGTCGCCAGCCTCCAGCAGCACAACCGACAGGCCTTCGCGGGCGGCGGTATAGGCGCCTGTGATTCCGCCGCCGGACCCGGCGACGATGACGTCGACGGTCTCGTCGTAGTCGTTCATCGGATTTTCCACGGTCAGATCATCGCACGCATCCTGATGGCGCCTGACTAGCCCCATTCGTGGTTCATTGCCTTGGAATCGGTGAGTTCCTCCACCGTCTCGATCGCTCGTAGGCGCGGCCGGCTGGCGGCGATCAGGATTAGTGCAATGAGTCCCGTCACCGCACCCAGGCCGAAGATGATGGTGTAACTGCTCTCGGGCGGATAGCCGGAACCGTTGCGGCTCAGCAATACGGCGACGATCGCCGCGGCGGCCGAGGCGCCCACGGTGCGGGCGATGGCATTCATGGAAGTCGCCACGCCGGTTTCGCCGATATCGACCTCACGAACCACCAGCGAGGGCAGCGCGCCGTACGCCAGGCTGATGTAGACGTTGACCAGCAGGCTGGCAGCGATGACCTGCCAGGGTTCGGAATGGGCGATCGCCAGCAGGCTGAATCCGACGATACCGACGGCAATACCCGCCACGAGCACCACGCGGGCACCGTAGCGGTCGATATAACGGCCGCTGGCCAGTGCGGTGAGGAATCCGGCGAGAGCGCCGGGCAAAAGGAACACCACGCTGGCGATCAGCACCGGTGCGGCGAATCCGTACCCGCTGCCGGTCGGAGCCTGAACGAAGCCGGTCAGTCCGAGGAACCCGAAGTAGAGGCCCATCCCGACCGATACGGTCGCAATGTTGGTGAGCAGAATCGGTCGTCGACTGAGCATTCTTGTCGATACCAGTGGTTGACTGCACCGCTTCTCCCACCACCACCACAGGGCAAGTGTGGCAGTCGTCAGCAACGCGCCACCAAGGGTGCGCGCCGAGGTCCACCCCCACGAGTTGCCCTCGGTGATGGTCAGTAACAGCAGGGACAGGCCCGCTGCCAGACCGGCCGCGCCGAGCCAGTCCACCGAACCCGTCGCAGTGTGTGGCCGCTCCGGAATGAAGATCACCACCGCAACGATGACCAGTGCCACAAAGGCGGTGGTAAACCAAAAGGCGTGGTGGTAATCAGCATCGCCGCGCATCAGTACGCCGACGATCACCAGTCCCATCCCGCCGCCGAAGCCGAGCACCGCTGAGAGCACCGCGAGGGCGCTCATCAGACGCTCGGGTGAAAGTTCCTCGCGCAGGATCGACACCCCGATCGGATACAGCGCGAACGACGCTCCCTGCAGAACGCGTCCAACGATCAGCAGTGGCAACGAACTGGTCACCGAGGTCAGTATTGATCCGGCCAGCACGACGGCCAGCACCGCCAACAGCACATGTTTTTTGGTGTGCAGATCCGCCAACCGGCCCAACAGCGGAGTGCTGGCTGCGGCCGCCAGCAGGTTGGCCGTGACCGTCCAACTGACCGCGGCCAGGGAGACATGAAGTTGGTGGGACATCACGCCCAGGATCGGGACGACGCCGGTCTGCAGGACGGCCACCGTCAGCACCACCGTGCTCATGGTGGCGATCAATCGGGGATTGGCGGTAGATACCTCGCTGCCCGCCACGGCATTGATTATGCGTGCTAAGAATTTTCATCGGCTGCCGGGTCCCGGTGCCGCCTGTGCGAGGATTCCCAGGTGGTTATGGCTCCGGCGCATTTCGTGGCTGACGGCAAGGGCGCCTTCGAGCCGACGCAATTCGCGCTCAGTCGGTGGGGGGAGAACACCCTCAACGGCCCGGCCATCGTGGGACTGGCGGCATCGGTTCTCGAACGCGAATACGGTGGGGCGGGCTTTCTGCCTACCCGGTTGACCACAGATCTCTTCAGAGCGGCCCGGCGGGTCCCGACCGTCGTGCGAACCCGACTCGTCCGCGACGGCCGGCGCATCCGTAACACCGAATGCGACATCGTGCAGGGCGAGGTCCTCGTCGCCCGGGCCACGATGGTGCAGTACCGCCAGTCTGGCCCGCCGCCCGGTGAGGAGTGGGTGGGCCGGGCCGATTTCACACCACCGACCGGTGTCGACGGTGCGGTCTACTTTGTCGGCAGCGACGACGTCGGGTGGGATGCGTCTGGAGCGCTTCATCAGAACACCTCGCGCAAGCGCGTCTACCACCGGACCATCGACGTGATCTCCGGTGAGGTGCCGAGTGCATTTGTTCGCACCGTCGTCGCCGCCGAAGCGACCAGTCTGGTGACCAACCTGGGCACCCGGGGAATCGGCTACATCAACGGTGATCTGACGGTCGCGCTGTCGCGGCTGCCAAGCGGGGATTACGTTGGCGTACAGGCCGATTCGCACTGGTGTGCCGAGGGAATTGCTCACGGCACCGCCACGCTTTTCGACGATTCGGGCCCGTTCGGCACTGGAATGGTCACCGCGATCGCCAATCCGGCGGCGCAGATCGACTTCGGCAGGATATGAGTTCGCGCGGCGAGGTGCTGATCAGCGCCGAAGAATTGGTGCGGATGGTGGCCGACGGTGATCAGCCCGCGGTTCTTGACGTGCGCTGGCGACTCGACCGGCCCGACGGTCGGGCCGACTATCTGGCGAGCCACATTCCCGGTGCGGTGTACGTCTCGCTGGACGATGAACTTTGCGATCATGGCCGCACCGGCGCTGGCCGCCACCCGCTGCCGTCCGGCGCCGATCTTCAGGCTGCCGCGCGGCGATGGGGTCTGCGCAACAACCAGACCGTCGTCGTCTACGACGATTGGAACCGGGCCGGATCGTCGCGCGCCTGGTGGGTGCTGACCGCGGCCGGGATTGCCGACGTGCGCATCCTCGATGGTGGCCTGGCTGCGTGGACGGCGGCCGGGGGAGAGGTGCCCAACGGCGAGGTGACGCCGACGCCGGGTGATGTGAGCATCGGCCACGACAACCTCTATGCCGGAATGCGCGCGACGCTGACTGCCCAACAGGTATCCGACGAGCAGGTGAATGTCGTGCTTGATGCGCGTGCGCCGGAACGATTCCGCGGTGACGTCGAACCGGTGGACCCCGTCGCCGGCCATATTCCCGGCGCCCGCAACCTACCGAGCACCACAGTGCTGTCCGCCGACGGCACGTTCCTGCCCGACGGCCGGCTCACGGAGTTGTTCCGGGCGGCCGGAATCGGCGGGTCCGCCGAGGTTGGTGTCTACTGCGGTTCCGGCATTACCGCGTCGGTGCTGCTGGCCGCTCTGAGTGCTGCCGGTATCGACGCGGCGCTGTTCCCCGGATCCTGGTCGCAATGGAGTTCGGAACCCGACCGTCCAGTGGCACTGGGGCCGGAGTAGCAGCAAAGCCGCGGACCATCGCTATGCTGCCAGGAAGGGTTTTACGGGGAACGGTCGAGGGGAGAGCTATGACGAGAACGTCGGCCGCGTGGGTGGGGCGCGTGGGCGCTCTGGCGGCCGCACTCGGAGTCGGAGTCGTGATCGGATTCTCGACCTGCGGCCCGGCCACTGCCGCACCGGCGAGTTCGGATTCATCCGCTCGGGCCGATGCCGCCGATCCTGCCGATCACACGTCAACGCCTGCGCGTCGGGCGTCGGATCACACATCGACGCCCGCGCGTCGGCCGTCGGTGGCCAACCGTGACGACGCCGTGGCCCGCAACGGGCCGCGTCCGGTAGCCGCGTCGAGAGTCGCCGCCGCGGCCCTCCGTCCGGTCGCCGCACCGAAGGCTGTCGCCGTACCCGCGGCTGCAGTGGCACCCGACCCTGCGGTCACACCGTCGACTGAACCGACGATTCGGACCACGTCGGCCGCTGTGCCGTGGCGGGCGAGTCGCCGGACTGCGGTTGCCAGAACGCGGGCAGTTCGGGCCGCCGGGACTACATTGCCCTGGTGCGACCCCCGTGGCCGACAGATCACGATCTACAAGGGGACGCACTTCGCCATCCCGAACAGTTTCGGCTACTTCATTACGGAGACGGTCGGCACCGGTACCTTCACCAGCAATACCGTCTACGACCTCACCGACGTCGACCAGTACGACTGGAACAAGTTCACCGGAATCGCCTTCACACCACTGGAACCCGACCGCAACTCGGCCATGGTCGGCTGGCGATACAACCTGAGGACTCAGGAATTCGAGATCGCGCCGTTCTACAACGTCGACAAAGTACGGATCCTGCCGAATGAAGCCACCGAGGTCATCTCGGTACCGGCGGGTGAGACGTTCACCTTCGACGTCAACTACACCGGTATTACCCTCGGCTACGACGGCAAAACGGTGACGAAGCCCTACCCGGTGGGCTTGACCCCCAACGTCTGGACCGCCGCGCGGGTCAGCGGATGGTTCGGCGGCAATGAGGTTGCGCCCCGGACGGTCTCGTATTACCTACGTCTGAACTGAGTGTCAGCGCGCCCGCGCGCCACTGCTCCGACGTCGAGAGGTACCCGACCCATTGCGGCCCGACTGATTTGCGGCCGGGGCATTGCTACGACCACGCCGGAAACCGCCGTTATCCGGTCGACGAGGCCGGCTGTTTTGCGAATTGCTCTGTGCCGGAACAGCTTCAGGCGCCACAATCCGGTGCGGAGCGGCCTCGCCGACGAGGGTGTGCACAGCTTCGGAGTCGGCCACCACCCGTTGTGGGGTGACGGTGATTCCCGCTTTGCGCATCAGCAACTGAGTCTCTTTGCGTTGTTCGGGCAGAACGACGGTGACGACGTCACCGGCGCCGCCCGCTCGCGCCGTACGTCCGGAACGATGCAGATAAGCCTTGTGCTCGGCCGGGGGATCGATGTGCACGACAAGTTCGACATCGTCGACGTGAACACCGCGTGCCGCGATATCGGTGGCGACCAGAACCAGGACATCGCCGGAGGCGAACTTGGCGAGGTTGCGGTCACGCGCCGGCTGGGAGAGATTGCCGTGCAGATCGACTGACGGCACCCCCGCCTCGGTCAGTTGCTTGGCAAGCTTGCGCGCCTGGTGTTTGGTGCGCATAAACAGAATTCGGCGACCGCTGCCCGAGGCGAGTCGATGCACGAGGGCCTTCTTCGCGTCCGCCCCGTCGACGTGGAACACATGGTGGGTCATGGTGGAGACCGGTGAGTTGACCTCGTCGACCGAGTGCATGACCGGATTGCGCAGGAATCGGGTGACCAGTTTGTCGACACCGTTGTCCAGGGTCGCCGAGAACAGCATCCGCTGACCGCCGGCGGGTGTGGCGGCCAGGATCCGGGTGACCCCGGGCAGGAACCCGAGGTCGGCCATATGATCGGCCTCGTCCAACACGGTGATCTCGACACGATCGAGGTTGACCAGACGTTGCTTCATCAGATCTTCAAGCCGGCCTGGGCAGGCCACCACGATGTCGACGCCGGCCTTGAGTGCGGTGACCTGACGACCCTGTGGCACACCACCGAAGATGGTGGTGACTTTCAGGCCGTAGCACTGTGCCAGCGGTTGTAATGCGGCAGCGATCTGGGTCGCCAGTTCTCGGGTGGGCGCCAGGATCAATCCCGACGGTTGGCTGGGTCGGCGCTGACCGCTGTTGAGCCGGCTCACCATGGGGATCGCGAAGGCAAGGGTCTTGCCGCTGCCGGTCTTACCGCGACCCAGAACATCGTGGCCCGTCAATGTGTCCGGAAGTGTCTCAACCTGGATTGGAAAGGGTGCTGTGATGCCGAGCGTGGTCAATTCGTTGACCAAGGCATTCGGCACGCCGAGTTCGGCGAAGGATGGAGTGATAGTCATGGGTGATGCCTTTCAGGCATGTGGTGTGCGGGAACGGCGACCACGGGGCCGCGCGCCTGAGCACGTTTGTGGCGAGATTGCCGGAGGGCAAAATCGATCGCCGCGAGACGTATGTGCTTGGCTGCACGGGACATCCGAGCCGACACTCAATAGTGAAATCACGAGGAGTGAGATCAGAACTGGCGCAGATGAGATGAACATTCATTTCACGACGTAGGCCGGGATCGCATATTTGCCATGCCGACGCATGCTTAGTGTAACTCATAATCGGTGTAACTACTGCGACGGTGTAACGTAGAGCACAAAGCCCCCAACGACCGCGTCAGGTTGTCGGTTGAAGTTCGCCTTAAGGATCTGATGATCAAAGACCTTGATGACCGTCGTTCTGCGACCCGACTGCGCTTAACGCTGGCGCCGGAACTCGGTCGTGACATAGACGGCGCGTGGTGGTTGCGGACAGCGCGGACGGCACGGGAATTGCCGGAGTTGATCGCGACACTCAAAGGCCGACTGGGT
Organism: Mycobacteriaceae bacterium; assembly: GCA_037138275.1. GTDB lineage: Bacteria > Actinomycetota > Actinomycetes > Mycobacteriales > Mycobacteriaceae > Mycobacterium. Next base: position 12,919 of record JBAXIR010000064.1, read on the forward strand.
GAGATCGTCGACATCAACGTTAACTGGTCGCTGGACGGCCCGCCGCGGATGACCTTTTACGGCGGTGAGTGCAAACGCCAACCGGTGATGACGCTTACCGGATCCGTTGCGCAAATCAGCCTGCTCGTCGTTCCCTGCACCACCAGTGCCGCACTCGCGGTGATGATCCTGCGTCAGGCCGCCCGGCTACGTATCGAACCGTTCCATCTGGATTCCGACGCGTTCAAGACCGCCGAGGGAATCGTTCTCGCCGCGCGTGCTCAGCGCGTAGCGCCGCTCACGCCGCTGTGACCTGAGCGCCGCCGACTGGCTATGAAGAGAGCAGTACTCGTCGTCGGGACAGTTCTATTTGTCGTGATCGCAGCCGTCGCAATCGCCGGTTTCATCCGGTTCAACTTCACTGACGGCGGCGACATTTTGCCGGCGAATCCTCATGCTCCGGTCGGAAGCACTGTCGACACGAGCACGGGCGTCATCTCCGCTTCGTGATAATGCCGGCCGCTTACGGCCGTGACGCATCGGGCTACGATTCGGCCGTGACGCCGAAGATTGCCGAACTCATCATTGTTGGGGTGGTCGTACTCCTTGTGTTGGGTGCGAGCGCCTATCTGTTCGGCTCGTACTACGTGATGTCGCGCCATGTCAGCCCTCGTCCTGCTGTGCGCCATGCGGCCGCGATGGTGCGGGAGTTCCTCTACGTGATTATCACCCAGCCGCTCGTACCGATCTACTACGTCGCGGGGCGAAAAATGGGCCCCGGCGATGGAGTTCCAGTGGTCTTCATCCACGGATATTCGCAGAACCGATCCAATTTCTGGTGGCTTGCGCGTCAATTTCAAAAGGCTTCGCTGGGGCCGCTTTTCGGGTTCAACTATCCGTGGAGCGCATCCATTGATGACAGCAGCCAACGGTTAAGCAAGTTCGTCGAATCCGTCTGCATCGAGACGGGGGAGGCCAGAGTGATACTGGTCGCGCATTCCCTCGGCGGGCTGATCGCGTTGGAATACGCGCATTCGCCGACGGGTACGGAACGCGTTGCGGAGTGCATCACCGTGGGCACACCGCATGGCGGGGTCAAGTGGCGCGGTCCGATCCCGGGAAGAGTGGGCCGCGAACTACGTGACGAAGCGCCTTTCGTCCGAGAACGGCAATCACGTCAGGTACCCGCACCCACACTCAGCGTCTACTCGACTCACGACAACATCGTGCATCCGCCGTCAACTAGTGAACTCGCGTCGCGGGGCGGACAGGACCTGGCGGTCGATGGTCATGGGCACCTGTCGCTGCTGTATTCGCGCGACGTCGCTAATGCGCTGATCAGCTTCATTCGTCACTGTGACGAATGAAGCTGGGTCGGC
>JBAXIR010000065.1:0-14252 GCA_037138275.1 Mycobacteriaceae bacterium
TTCATCTCGGTGCTGCTGACTCCGATCAGCCGGTTACTTGTTCTGCTCGGCAACGCGATCACGCCCGGTCGGGGCTTCCGCAACGGGCCGTTCGCCTCCGAGATCGAACTGCGCGAGGTGGTCGACCTGGCCCAGCAGCGCGGGGTGGTGGCCGACGATGAGCGTCGGATGATTCAGTCGGTATTCGAACTCGGCGACACCCCGGCTCGCGAGGTGATGGTGCCGCGTACCGAGATGGTGTGGATCGAGGACGATAAGACGGCCGGCCAGGCGACATCGCTGGCGGTGCGCAGCGGGCACTCCCGGATTCCGGTGATCGGCGAGAACGTCGACGACATCGTCGGCGTGGTGTATCTCAAGGATCTGGTCCGACGGACATATGGCTCCAACGACGCCGGCCGCGACACCAAGGTGATCGAGGTGATGCGCCCTGCGGTGTTCATCCCGGATTCCAAACCGCTCGACGATCTGCTCCGTGAGATGCAGCGTGACCGCATCCACATGGCACTGCTGGTCGACGAGTACGGCGCGACCGCGGGACTGATCACCATCGAGGACGTACTTGAGGAGATTGTCGGTGAGATCGCCGACGAGTATGACACCGACGAGGTCGCACCCGTGGAAGCGTTGGGCGACAACACATTCCGGGTCTCGGCGCGGCTTCCAATTGAGGATGTCGGCGAGCTCTACGGCATCGAATTCGACGAGGATCTCGAAGTCGACACCGTCGGCGGACTGCTGGCGTTGGAGCTGGGCCGGGTTCCACTCCCGGGTGCCGAGGTGGTCTCACACGGGCTGCTCCTGCGCGCGGAGGGCGGCCGGGATCATCGTGGCCGGATGCGCGTGGGCACCGTCCTGGTCGGCCCGGCCGGAACGGATCTTGACGGTGGCAAAAATGGCTGAGTTCCGTTCCGGTTTCATCTGTCTGGTCGGTAGGCCCAACACCGGCAAGTCGACGTTGACCAATGCGCTTGTCGGCAGCAAGGTGGCGATCACGTCGAGCCGGCCGCAGACCACCCGCCACACCATCCGCGGCATCGTGCACCGGCAGGACTTCCAGATCGTCCTCGTCGATACCCCGGGACTGCACCGCCCGCGCACCCTGCTCGGTAAGCGGCTCAACGAACTGGTGCGGGACACCTACTCGGAGGTGGATGTGATCGGCCTGTGCTTCCCCGCCGATGAGACGATCGGTCCGGGGGACCGGTGGATCTTCGAACAGATCCGCGCCGTCGCGCCGCGGACCACCCTGGTGGTCGTCGTCACCAAGATCGATAAGGTCGTCAAAGACCGGGTCGCCGCGCAACTCATGGCGGTCAACAACCTCGTCGGCGAGCACGCGGCAGCGATCGTCCCGGTGTCAGCCACCACCGGCGAACAGGTGGACCTGCTGATCGACGTGTTGGTCGATCAACTGTCCCCGGGGCCGGCGTTCTATCCCGACGGGGAACTGACCGACGAACCCGAAGAGGTACTGATGGCCGAGTTGATCCGGGAGGCCGCGCTGGAGGGTGTGCGCGACGAGCTTCCGCATTCGCTGGCCGTGGTGATCGACGAGGTGAGCCCACGCGAGGGCCGCTCGGAGGAACAGGGCCCCCTGATCGATGTGCACGCCTTTATCTACGTCGAGCGGGACAGCCAGAAGGGCATCGTCATCGGCAGGGGCGGTGCCCGGCTCAAGGAGGTCGGCACCAACGCGCGACGCCAGATCGAGAAGCTGCTGGGCACCAAGGTGTACCTGGATCTGCGGGTCAAGGTGGCCAAGAACTGGCAGCAGGACCCGAAACTGCTCGGCCGACTGGGTTTCTGAGTGTCAGAGCCGGCTGTTGTCCCATCGCGGTGACAGACTGAGCCGATGCGACTGTATCGGGATCGGGCGGTCGTGGTGCGCCAGCACAAGCTCGGCGAGGCCGACCGCATCGTCACCCTGCTGACCCGCGAGCACGGTCTGGTTCGTGCGGTCGCCAAGGGCGTGCGCCGGACCCGAAGCAAATTCGGCTCCCGGCTGGAGCCGTTCGCCCACATCGACGTCCAACTCCATCCCGGCCGCAACCTCGACATCGTCACCCAGGTGGTCTGTATCGACGCCTTCGCCACCGACATCGTCAGTGACTACGGCCGCTACACCAGTGCTTGCGCCGTCCTGGAGACCGCCGAGCGACTCGCCGGCGAGGAGCGCGCCCCGGCGCCTGCGCTACACCGGCTCACGGTGGGTGCGTTGCGGGCGGTCGCCGACGGCACGCGCCCTCGCGAACTGGTACTCGACGCCTACCTGCTGCGCGCCATGGGCACCGCCGGTTGGGCTCCGGCACTGATCGAGTGCGCGCGTTGCGCTGCACCGGGTCCGCATCGCGCCTTCCATATCGGTGCTGGCGGCAGCGTCTGCATACACTGCCGTCCGTCCGGTTCGACCACTCCGCCGCAGCCCGTGCTGGATCTGATGGCGGCGCTGCATGACGGTGACTGGGCGACTGCGGAATCCTCGTCGGCGTCGCACCGCAGCCACGCCAGCGGATTGGTCGCCGCACATCTGCAATGGCATCTGGAACGCCAGCTTCGGACATTGCCGCTGGTGGAGCGGGTCTACTCCCGGCCCGCTGAATACGCTTCCACGAACTTCAGGCAGGATGTGGCTCATGGCGATGGACCGGTTGACCAGCTCCTGGCGGGGAGCTGAGCGCAGGCGAAAGGAGCAGTTTCCCCAGCTGCCCCCGGCGCCTGACGACTACCCGGTGTTCCCCGACGTCTCGGTGTGGCCGGTGGTTTTCCCGGAGTTACCTCCGGCGCCGGACGGCGGCCCTCGTCGTCCTCCCCAGCACGTGTCCAAGGCCACCCCGCCGGTGATCCCGGCCGATCAGTTGCCCCGCCACGTCGCCGTGGTGATGGACGGCAACGGCCGGTGGGCCACCCAGCGCGGGCTGAGCCGCACCGAGGGCCACAAGATGGGCGAGGCGGTGCTCATCGACGTCACCTGCGGGGCAATCGAATTGGGCATCAGGCACCTGTCGGTCTATGCGTTCTCCACCGAGAACTGGAAGCGCAGCACCGAAGAGGTGCGGTTCCTGATGGGGTTCAACCGCGAGGTGGTGTGCCGCCGCCGGGAGAACCTCGACGTGATGGGCGTGCAGATGCGCTGGGTCGGATCGCGGGCGCGGATGTGGCGCAGCGTTATCAAGGAGTTCGACATCGCCGAAGAGATGACCCTCGACAACCGGGTCATCACGGTGAACTACTGCGTCAACTACGGCGGCCGCGCCGAAATCGCCGAAGCCGCAAAACAAATCGCGCGCGACGCCGCCGCCGGCCGCATCGATCCGGAACGGGTGGGCGAGTCCACTATCACCGAGCATCTGCACCGGCCCGACATCCCCGATGTGGACCTGTTCATCCGGACCTCGGGTGAACAACGGTCGAGCAACTTCCTACTGTGGCAGGCCGCCTACGCGGAGTACGTGTTCCAGGACAAGCTGTGGCCGGACTACGACCGCCGGGACCTGTGGGCGGCCTGCGAGGAGTACGTCCATCGCAACCGGCGTTTCGGCCGTGCCTGATGCCCGCCGCCCATCACCTGGCTGACGTCCTCGGGCAGGTCGCGTCCGTCGAGGTCACCGATGACGATGCGCTGACGGTGCACCACGACGGCACATTCGCCTCGCTGCGCACGGTGACGATCGCCGACGGACTTGAACTGGTTTCGCTGACCCAAGCCCTGGTCTGGGATCTCGTGCCTGACGCCGATCTACGTAAAAGTGTTGCGGCACAGGCGGCTAAGACGATGTTGGGCACCGTGACCCTCGTCGAGCATCCGGATGGGGGAGCCGGCGCTGAACGGGCCGACGTGGTGTTGCGCTACAACTTCCCGTGCGCCGGACTCGATGATCAGGCATTGCAGACGCTGGTGCTGATGGTTCTTGCTGCCGGCGCAGACGTCCGGCGTGCCCTGCTTGCCTAGCGTCTCCGGCAGTCGGCACAGGTACCGAACAATTCGATGGTGTGACTCACCTCGGAAAAGCCGTGAGCCGCAGCCACGTCGGCAGCCCACGCCTCCACCTCGCGTCCGCTGACCTCCACCGCCGACCCGCAACCACGGCAGACCAGGTGATGGTGATGGTGCGGCGCCGCGCAACGCCGGTAGACCGATTCGCCGGTGTCGGTACGCACCATGTCGACCAGATCCGCGGCGGCTAACGCCTGCAGGGTGCGGTAGACGGTGGTCAGGCCGATGTTCGCGCCGCGACGACGAAGTTCGTCATGCAGTTCCTGGGCGGATCGGAACTCCTCGACGGTGTCGAGCAGTGCGGTGATCGCGCCCCGCTGCCGGGTGGCGCGCACACCTGCGCCGGTGGAACGCTCAGCGCTATTGGAAACCATTTCCACTGACGATTTCATGAGCGATGACGCATGTCAAAGCCCGGATGGCCGGTCGCTTAGGCTGTCTAGGTTCGCTTTCAGCAGACTAGGAGTGCAACCCAACGTGGCGTCTGTCATCGAGTCCGTCGTCAACCTGGCCAAGCGCCGCGGCCTGGTGTATCCCGCCGGCGAGATCTACGGCGGTACCCGGTCGGCCTGGGATTACGGACCGTTGGGCGTGGAACTGAAGGAGAACATCAAGCGGCAGTGGTGGCGGTCGATGGTCACCGGACGCGACGACGTCGTCGGCCTGGACTCCTCGATCATCCTGCCGCGGGAGGTGTGGGTGGCCTCCGGCCACGTCGAGGTGTTCAACGATCCGCTCGTCGAATGTCTGCAGTGCCATAGGCGCCACCGGCAGGACCACATGCAGGAGGCGCACTTCGAGAAGAAGGGCGCCAAGGAGGGCGTTCCGGATCCCGAATCGGTGCCGATGACCGACATCGTCTGCGCCGACTGCGGCACAAAGGGTCAGTGGACCGAGCCGCGTGAGTTCAACATGATGCTCAAGACCTACCTCGGTCCGATCGAGAGCGAGGACGGAATGCATTATCTGCGGCCCGAGACCGCCCAGGGCATCTTCGTCAACTTCGCCAACGTGGTCACCAGTTCGCGCAAGAAGCCGCCGTTCGGGATCGGCCAGATCGGCAAGAGCTTCCGCAACGAGATCACCCCCGGCAACTTCATTTTCCGCACCCGCGAGTTCGAACAGATGGAGATGGAGTTCTTCGTCGAACCCGAGACCGCCGCGCAGTGGCATCAGTATTGGATCGACACCAGGCTGCAGTGGTACATCGATCTGGGCATCAAGCGTGAAAACCTGCGGCTCTTCGAACATCCCAAGGAGAAGCTGTCGCACTACTCGGCTGGAACCACCGACATCGAGTACCTGTTCGGTTTCAGTGGCAACCCGTGGGGCGAACTGGAGGGTGTGGCCAACCGCACCGACTTCGATCTCAAGACCCACTCGCAGCATTCGGGCACCGACCTGTCATTCTTCGACCAGACCACCGACACCAGGTACGTGCCGTATGTCATCGAACCCGCTGCGGGACTTACCCGTTCGTTCATGGCGTTCCTCATCGACGCCTACGCCGAGGACGAGGCGCCCAACGCCAAGGGCGGGGTGGACAAGCGCACCGTGCTGCGACTGGATCCGCGGCTGGCGCCGGTCAAGGCGGCGGTGCTGCCGCTGTCTAGGCATGCCGACCTGAGCCCTAAGGCCCGCGATCTGGCTGCTGAGTTGCGCAAGAACTGGAACGTGGAGTTCGACGATGCCGGCGCGATCGGGCGCCGCTACCGCCGCCAGGACGAGATCGGCACGCCGTTCTGTGTCACCGTGGACTTCGACACCCTCGAGGACCAGGCCGTCACGGTGCGCGATCGGGATGCGATGACCCAGGAGCGCGTCGGCCTCGACGCGGTAGTGGGCTATCTGGCGCCGCGGTTACTCGGCTAGAAGCGCCCGCCGCCGCCCAGCAGGCCGCCGTCGCCGCCGCCGGATGAACCGCCGTAGGAGTTCGTCGACCAGCCCGCACCTCCGCCGCTGTAACCGCCGCCGCCGAACCCGCCGGTGAGGATGTTGCCCAGGATGATGCCGCCGACCATCGCGCCCATATCGGACTGCCGTCCGCCGCGGTAGCGGGTCTGGTACTCCCGCTGGCCGGCCTGGACGTCGTCATTGGCCAACTGCTGGGCCTGCGCGGCCAGCATCGCTGCGCCGTTGGCGTGGGCGATCGCCTCGGTGATGTTCGTCGTCGACTTGGTCTGGGCCGCGTCGAGTTGGCGCACCGCCTCGTTGAACCGGGTCCGCGCCTCGGGCCCGACGCTGCCGCGGCGGGTGTCGATGTAGTCCGATACCGAGCGAACGCGTGATTGGGCGGTGAACAGCGCCTGCTCGTAGGACTTGTTCAGCCGTTCGGTGGCGTCGCGTTCCTCGGCGACTCCGGCAAGCAGTCGGTCCAGATCGGCATCGGCCTGGGTCAGCAGGGTGAAGGCGCCCAGCGGGTCGGTCGCGCCGGTTCCCTGCGCGCTCGCGACGGCTCTCACCGCCGCATCGCGCGCGGCCGACAATTCGGTCGCCTTCTCCAGCCCGCCCTGGGCGAGTTGCTCGGAGGCCTGGTTGATACCGCGTTGGATGTCCTCGATCGCCGTTGGCAACGTGGAGACCGCCTTGCGGATATCGCTGGCCGCGCTGTCGACGGCATCGAGCATCGTATTGGCCTGCTGCAGAGACGATTCCGCACCGCGCACACAATCGACCAATTCGTCCACCTCGCCGGCCACCGGCTTGGCTGCGAGCTCACGGCCGCGGGTGATCGACTTGTCAGCGAACTCGACCCGCTCGCGTGCGGCATTGACGTTGCGTGCCACCGACGCCAGCGCCGCCTCGTCGAACTCGGTGCGCAACTGGGTGAGTTTCTGATCGGAGGGCTCCAGTCGGGCGGTCACGGTGACCAACTGCTGGGTCAGGGTGTCTAGCCGCTCGGGGGCGTTGAAGACCAGATCGCGCATCTGATGGAAGGCCGTGGTCTGGGTTTCCAGTTCCCTGTTGGCCTTGGCCGCCGACACCACCACTCTGGTCAGCAGGTCGCGGCGCTCGGGTAGCGGTTCGGGAACGTCGTCGTCCAACTTCTGGCGTACGGCGAAGGCCTGCTTGAGAGTGGTCCTGGCACTGTCCACCGCGGCGGCGAACGGCGCCGTCTGGGACTCACCGAACTCCTCGACCGCCAGCACCAACTCGTTGGCACTGGTGCGCACGGCATTGTCTACCTCGACCACGATCGACTTCGACAGGTCGTCGAGAGCACCGATCGGCACCGACGCCAACGCAGCCGGATCCGTGGGGTCGACGTTCTTGGCCGCCACCACGTCAGCCTCGTGACGCTTGGCTCGCCGGCGTCGGTTCCAGAACATCAGCGCTGCGATCGCCAACAGGCCGATGCCGACGATCGCCAGCATTGGGAGCAGCGACAGGCCGCCGCCCTTTCCGCCACTCTTGCCGAGGTTGGCCAGGCCGGTGGCGGCCGCGGTCGCCGCACCGGCCCAGTCTTGACTGCGCAGCGCCGGTTCGATCCGGTCGCGGCGGATGTCGTCGACCTTCGTCGAACTGCCGCCGGCCGCCGCGGACGGCACCAGGAACGCATACGAGCGCTGTCCGGTGGCCACGGCCAGGATGGCGTCCTCGTTGCCCAGATCGCTGATGGTGCGGGCCTGCTGAGCCCAGCCCACCGCCCCCTGCGGGGTGAAGGACTCGACGAACACCACCCACAGCCGCACGTGCCGCTCGCTGTAGAGCTGGTCCACCGCCTTCTGCACCTCGGCCTGCTGGCGGTCGCTGAGCACGCCCGCGTTGTCGGTGACGTAGTCGGGCAGCCGGAACGGCGACTCGGCGGCCGCTGACGGGGCCAGCAGCGTGACGGCGAGCAGGATGGTGGCGAGCAGACTGAGCAGACGGTGCATGCGCATGACCGCCAATGTAGTAGCTCCGGGCGAGTTGCCAGCAAAACTTCGTCCCGATCCGGTTCCAGCTGCGTGCTGGCAGACTGTGCGGAAGTGACGACGATGGTGACGACGAATCAGCGGGACCGTTATGGCGAGGCCGATCGTGAGCGCCTGGTGGCCGAGCCGGCGAAGGTCGCTGCCCTGCCCGGAACCGATACCGAGCACCGCACCGATTTCGCCCGCGATCGGGCCCGGGTATTGCACAGTGCGGCATTCCGTCGACTGGCCGACAAGACCCAGGTGGTCGGACCGCGGGAGAGCGACAACCCACGCACCCGGTTGACCCATTCGCTGGAGGTCGCCCAGATCGGCCGCGGTATGGCTGTCCCGCTGGGGTGTGATCCCGATCTGGTGGACATGGCCGGACTCGCCCATGACATCGGCCATCCGCCCTACGGGCACAACGGGGAGCGGGCACTGGATGAGTTCGCCGCCGGATGCGGCGGATTTGAGGGTAATGCCCAGAACTTCCGGATCCTGACCCGCCTGGAGCCGAAAGTGCTTGACGGCCAAGGAGTTCGGAGCGTCGGCCTCAACCTGACCCGGGCCGGACTCGACGCCGTCACCAAGTACCCGTGGCAGCGCGGGGAACGCGGCCGCAAGTTCGGCTTCTACGCCGACGATCTGGATTTCGCCGACTGGATGCGGGCTGACGCACCTGCGCAACAGCCCAGCCTGGAGGCGCAGGTTATGGACTGGGCCGACGACGTCGCCTACTCGGTGCACGATGTCGAGGACGGGGTGATCTCCGGTCGCATCGACCTGCGAGTGCTGGCCGACGACGATGCCGCCGCCGCGCTGGCCCGACTCGGGGCGGCGACCAACGGTCTCGGGCCCACCGTCGCGGAGTTGGAGGCCGCCGCGGCGAGGCTGTCGGAACTGCCGGTGGTCGCCGGCGCCGGCGGCTATGACGCAACGCTGGCGGCCTCGGTCGCGCTCAAACGGCTGACCAGTGAACTGGTGGGCCGGTTCGCCTCAGCGGCCATCGCCGAGACCCGCCGGTTCGCAGGTGCCGGGCCACTGGTTCGCTACCAGGCGAATCTTGCGGTTCCGGCGGCGGTGCGGGCCGAGGTGACGGTGCTCAAGACCCTGGCCTTGCAGTTCATCATGTCCGACCCCCGGCATCTGGAACTGCAGGCGGTGCAACGGGCGCGGATCCATCAGGTGGCGCACTGGCTGCTGGCCGGAGCTCCGGCCACCCTCGATGCCCTGCTGGTTCCGGCGTTCATCGCCGCCGCCGACGACGACGGCCGGATGCGGGTGATCGTCGACCAGATCGCCTCCTATACCGAGGGCCGGCTGGAACGCATCCAGGCCGTCGACGTCGACCGGCGGATCTAGCCGGCCGCGCGGATCTAGACTCAACCGGTGACCGGGGCGTTGGGTGGAGGTGGCGGGCGCAAGGGCCGCATACCGGACACCGATATCACCGCCATCCGGGACAAGATCCGTATCGAGGACATCGTCGGTGACTACGTGCAACTGCGGCGGGCGGGTGCGGATTCACTCAAGGGGCTGTGCCCCTTCCACGACGAGAAGTCGCCGTCGTTCCACGTCCGCCCGAACCACGGTCATTTCCACTGCTTCGGGTGCGGCGAGGGCGGCGACGTCTATGCATTCATGCAGAAGATGGAACATGTCAGCTTCGTGGAGGCGGTCGAATTACTGGCCGACCGGATCGGTCACACAGTCAGCTACACCGGTGGCGGCACCAGTGTGCAACGCGACCGGGGCAGTCGGAGCCGCCTGGTCACCGCCAATGCCGCCGCGCAGGAATTCTATTCTGCCGCACTGGAATCCGACGAGGCCGCACCCGCACGCAAGTACCTGACCGAACGCAACTTCGACGCCGCCGCAGCGGCTAGATTCGGCTGTGGCTTCGCACCGTCGGGGTGGGACGCGCTCACCAAACACATGATCCGAAAGGGCTTCGAGTTCAAGGAGCTTGAAGCGGCCGGGCTGTCGCGGGAGGGTCGCCGCGGCCCGATGGACCGCTTCCACCGGCGACTGCTGTGGCCCATCCGCAGCGCCAGTGGCGAGACGGTGGGCTTCGGTGCCCGGCGCATCTTCGACGACGACCAGATCACCGCCAAATACGTCAACACCCCGGAAACGGTGCTGTACAAGAAGTCTGCGGTGCTCTTCGGGATCGACCTGGCCAAGCGCGATATCGCCAAGGGGCATCAGGCCGTCGTGGTCGAGGGCTACACCGACGTGATGGCCATGCATCTGGCCGGCGTCACCACCGCGGTGGCCTCCTGCGGCACCGCATTCGGCGACGAGCACCTGTCAATGCTGCGGCGACTGATGATGGACGACAAGTTCTTCCGCGGTGAACTGATCTACGTCTTCGACGGCGATGCGGCCGGACAGGCGGCCGCACTCAAGGCGTTCGCCGGTGAGCAGAACCTGGCCGGGCAGAGTTTCGTCGCGGTGGCCGCCGACGGTATGGACCCCTGCGATCTGCGACTTGGCTCCGGCGACGGTGCCCTGCGTGATCTGGTGGCGCGGCGCACCCCGCTGTTCGAGTTCGCCATCCGTACCACCCTGGCCGGCTACGACCTCGACAATGCCGAGGGCCGGGTGAGTGCATTACGCGAGTGCACGCCGATCGTCGCCCAGATCAAGGACCCCACGCTGCGCGACGAGTACGCCCGGCAACTCGCCGGCTGGGTCGGCTGGGCCGACGTCGCCCAGGTTCTGAGCCGGGTCCGGGATGCGGCCGGCCGAAAGCCGAGTCTCCGCGGCACCCGACGAGCGAGCGAGGCGCCCCCCACCCAGGTCGCCGGTCGGCCCGACCCGCGGGATCCGACGCTGTGGCCGCAGCGTGAAGCGCTCAAGTCGGCGCTGCAGTACCCGGCGTTGGCCGGCCCGGTGTTCGACTCGCTCACGGTCGAAAGTTTCACCCATCCGGGCTACGCGGCCGTCCGGGGAGCCATCGGCGGCGCCGGCGGTACCTCGGCCGGGGTGACCGGCGCACAGTGGATCGAAACGGTGCGCGAGCAGGCCGGCGCCCCGGCGACCGAAGGTCTGATCACCGAACTCGGTGTGGAGACCATCAACGTCGACGAAGAGAAACTGCCCCGCTACATCGGCGGCGTGCTGGCTCGCCTCCAGGAGGTGTGGGTAGGTCGGCAGGTCGCCGAGATCAAGTCCAAGCTTCAGCGGATGTCCCCGGTGGACCAGGGCGACGAGTACCACGCCCTGTTCGGCGACCTGGTGGCACTCGAGGCCTATCGTCGCAGCCTGCTGGAGCAGGCCACCGGCGACCACCTCAGTGCGTGAGGGCCGGTTAGCGGTTATGGTTAACACGTCGGACGTCTTCGGCGAAAGGTCAGGTATGGCGATCTCCAAGAACCGTGCGCGGCGCGTCGTCGTCGCAGGTGCGCTCGCCGCCGCCGCACTGTGCGCGCCGGTCCTGGCCATTCTGGGGCCCTCTGATGCGTCGATGAACTCCGCCACCGGCAAATGTCTGGCCTGGTTCGGCTCCCGCGATGACGGCATCTGCATGGGCTACTCCAACGGCAGTGGCACCACGATCGGTACTCCGGACATCGGCATCTACGGACCCGGATACGGCTTCGGCGTCAGCAGCGGCCCCCTGCTGCCGGGCCAGACGTTCAATCAGGGCATAAGCCCCTAACCTTCCGGCTGGATCACCGTCGTGTCGGCATCGATCTCGGTCAACGTCACCATGGTCGGATCGGGCGAGACCCGGTCCGCGATCTTGCGGCGGCCCGCGTCGATCATTGACTTGGTGGCGGGGTTGCTCGTCACCGCCCGATAGGTTCCGACAAGTTGCTCGTAACGTTCACGGCCGGCCTTGGTTCCCATCACATAGCCCGCCGCAAGCACGGCCAGATACCCGATCACTGCGTTCCCTCCACCTCGACGGCTCTTACCATCCTGCCTGACGCTTCCGGGTGCTGCTCGGAGCGGCCGTCTTTGGCGCCGGCCGGTGTCGGTGCGCTACAGTTCCTCCGCGGCCCGCGTTAGCGGGACGGTCCCCTGTAGCTCAACTGGCAGAGCTTGCGACTGTTAATCGCACGGTTGATGGTTCGAGTCCATCCGGGGGAGCCAGGCCGGGGTAGGTCCGGGGTAAGCTCAGCTCAGACCACCACCCAACCCCACGGAGACGCATCGACATGACCCTTCGGCTCAGAGCGTCCACGGTGTTTTTTGGTGCGGCTGCTGCCGCACTGTTCGCCTCGGCGCCCGGGGTGGCCGTTCCCCCGATGCCCGCCAGTCCCGGCCAGAATTGCGCGGCCGGATACATGACGGACCCGAACTCGGGCAACTGCTGGCAGACGGTCGGGAACGGTTCGCCCACCATCGGTGGGGGGCCATGCATGCCGGGCCGGGTCGGCACCTGCCTGGGCTATCTGGCGAACAATCCGTTCGCCCCCGGTGACACGCTTCCTGTCAACAACTGGTGACGGCGGCCGCCTCAGGCCGGGTGCGCTGAGATGTCGTCGATGAGGCGGCGTAGGACATCGATGGCCGCCGACAAGGTGTCGCGATCGTCCTCCGACAGTCCCTCGATGCGCGGGTCGATCACCTTCGCGCGGTCCGCACGCACCTGCGCGAGCATGCCCGAACCCGTCTCGGTGATGTGGATGCGGACCGCTCGCGCGTCATCCGGGTCGGGTGTTCGAGCCACCAGGCCGGCGCTCTCGAGGCGGCGCACCTGGGTGGTCATCGTCGGCTGCGCGCAGTGGTCGAGTTCGGCGAGGTCGGAGATCCGCGCCTGGCCGCGGTCGTCAATGGTGCCCAGCAACCTGGCCTGCGCCCATGGCAGCGGCAGCCGGATTCGCTGAGTCGCCAACCGGTTGAGCCTCGCCACCACGGTGAGTAACTCAGATCCCAGACCGGCGACGGGCATTTCCGGTGCGCCCCGCGTCATGGCGGAGATGTTACATAGAACCGCTATGCGCTGGCGAACAACGATGCGCTGGCCCCGTCGGCGAAGTTCGGTCTCGTTGGCTGGCAGAATCGGGGAGTGACATCGACAGCCGGGCGGCCCGCGCGCGCGCTGTCGCCGGTCGAAATGGCGCACGCCGCCGTGATGGGCGCGCTGAGTTCGGCGCTGGCCATCCTGTCGGTGATCGTTCCGTTCGCCGGTGGGCTTTCACTGCTGGTGACGGTTCCGATGGGACTTCTCGGCTACCGCTACCGGCTGCGTGTGCTGCTGGCCGCAACATTCGCGGCCTGCACGGTGAGCTTCCTGATCGCCGGTATCAGCGGCTTCATGGTGGTGCTCAACTGCGCCTATGTCGGTGGGATGACCGGCATCATCAAGCGCCGCCGGGGCGGCATCGCGATGGTCCTGGCGGCATCGGTGGTCGCCGGTACCGCCCTCGGGTTGTGGATCGTCGGCGTCCTGCTGGTACTGCACCGGTTGCGTACCGTTACCTTCGAGGCGATCACCGCCAATTTCGACGGTGTGATGGCGGTGATGTCCCAGTTCGAACCGTTCCGTCAGTCCGCTCAGGACACCAGGGCGATATTCGATCTCGCACTCCAGTATTGGCCGGTGCTGATGGTGGCGTACTCGATCTTCACCATCGTGCTGGTGTCGCTGGTGGGTTGGTGGGCGCTGTCGCGCGTGCTGGACCGACTGCGCGGCATCCCCGACGTTCACAAATTGGACGCCCCAGCCGAGGTCGGTCCGGTAGGCCCGGTGCCGGTGGCGCTCACCGGTGCCCGGTTCCGCTATCCCGATGCCGACCATGACGCCCTGCGGCCGCTGACCATGACCGTCGACGCCGGCGAACACGTCGCCATCACCGGTGCCAACGGTTCGGGCAAGACCACGCTGATGCTGCTGCTGTCCGGGCGCCAACCGACCTCCGGAACCATCACGCGGCCGGGCGGCGTGGGCCTCGGACAGTTGGGCGGCACCGCGGTCGTCATGCAACATCCCGAGAGTCAGGTTCTGGGTAGCCGGGTGGCCGACGACGTGGTGTGGGGCCTGCCGCCCGGAACCCGCACCGATGTCGGAACACTGCTCGGTGAGGTGGGACTGTCCGGCATGGAGGAGCGCGACACCGGCGGGCTGTCCGGCGGTGAACTCCAGCGGCTCGCGGTGGCCGGTGCGCTGGCCCGCCAGCCGTCGATGCTGATCGCCGACGAGATCACCAGCATGGTCGACCAACGTGGTCGCGACGGTCTCCTTGACGTGCTGTCCGGGCTCGCCGAACGCCACCGGATGGCACTGGTCCAGATCACCCACTACAACAGTGAAACTCAGATCGCCCATCGCACAGTCAATCTCAGCGACTCAGTGGACAACATGGTCATGGTCGAAGACGCCGCCGCGCCCGCGCCGACAGTGATCC
>JBAXIR010000066.1:0-14154 GCA_037138275.1 Mycobacteriaceae bacterium
CCGCTTTTCCGGAACACGACCAGGCTGCGGGGCGCCAGGGTGATCCTCTCCCCGGCGGGCACGACGAGATCGGTGGCACCGGTGGGATCGAAGGTGTCCAACACCGCGGTCCACTGCGTGGCGTAGTCACCATCGGGTGTTGTGATGTCCACCTCGTTGCTGTGGGCGTTGAAGCACAACAGAAATGAGTCGTCGACCACGCGGTGGCCGCGTGGGTCCGGCGCGGGTATCGCGTCGCCGTTGAGGAACACCGTGACGGACTTGCCCAACCCGCTGTCCCAATCCGCCGGCGTCATCTCCTGGCCGTCCGGGTTGAGCCAGGCGATGTCGCGGGCCTGATCGCCACTGCGGATCGGCTTGCCTTCGAAGAACCGTCGCCGCCGGAACACCGGGTGCTTGGTGCGTAGCGCGGTGACCTTCCTGGCGAACTCGAGGACGTCGGCGTTCGACTCGGCCAGGGTCCAGTCGATCCAACTCAGCGGGGAGTCCTGGCAGTAGCAGTTGTTGTTGCCCTGTTGCGTCCGGCCGATCTCGTCGCCGTGGCTGATCATCGGGGTGCCCTGGGAGAGCATCAGGGTGGCCAAGATGTTGCGCATCTGCCGGTGCCGCAGCGCGCGAATCTCCGGATCGTCGGTGGGGCCTTCCACCCCGCAGTTCCACGACCGGTTGTGGCTCTCGCCGTCGCGGTTCTGCTCACCGTTGGCGTCGTTGTGTTTGTCGTTGTAGGACACCAGATCTGCCAGCGGGAAACCGTCGTGACAGGTGACGAAGTTGATGCTGGCGCCGGGCCGGCGCCCGGTGGCCTCGTAGAGATCTGAGGAACCGGTCAGCCGGGACGCGAACTCGCCCAGGGTGGCCGGTTGGCCGCGCCAGTAGTCGCGGACGGTGTCGCGGTACTTGCCGTTCCACTCCGTCCACAGTCCGGGGAAGTTGCCGACTTGGTAGCCACCCTCGCCGATGTCCCACGGTTCGGCGATCAGCTTGACCTGACTGATGACCGGGTCCTGCTGGATGATGTCGAAGAACGCCGAGAGCCGGTCGACGTCGTAGAACTCCCGGGCCAGCGTGGAGGCCAGGTCGAACCGGAAACCGTCGACGTGCATCTCCAGCACCCAGTACCGCAGCGAGTCCATGATCAGCTGCAGGGTGTGCGGGTGCCGAGCATTGAGGCTGTTCCCGGTACCGGTGAAATCCTTGTACAACTTCAGGTCGCCATCGAGTAGTCGGTAGTAGGCCGCGTTGTCGATACCGCGGAAGTTGATCGTCGGCCCGAGGTGGTCACCTTCGGCGGTGTGGTTGTAGACGACGTCGAGGATGACTTCGATTCCGGCCTCGTGAAAGGTGCGCACCATGGCCTTGAACTCGCCCACCGCGCCGCCGGCCTGCTGGGTGGCCGCGTACTGGTAATGCGGCGCCAGGAAGCCAAAAGTGTTGTAGCCCCAGTAGTTTCGCAGACCGAGTTGGATCAGTCGCTTGTCGTGCATGAACTGATGCACCGGCATCAGTTCGATCGCGGTGACGTTCAAGGACTTCAGGTGCTCGATCACCACCGGGTGCGCCATACCGGCGTAGGTGCCCCGGAGTTCCTCGGGAATCCCGGGATGGTTCTGCGTCATGCCCTTGACGTGCGCCTCATAGATGATTGTCTGGTGGTACGGGGTGCGCGGCGGATGGTCGGAGCCCCAGTGAAAGAACGGGTTGATCACCACACTGGTCATGGTGTGGCCCAGCGAGTCGACCATCGGCGGGGTGCCACCGGAGGCGGGGTCATCGGAGTTCAGGTCGTAGGAATACAGCGCCTGACTGAAATCGAAGTCGCCGTGGAAGGACTTGCCGTACGGGTCCAGGAGCAACTTGCTGGCGTCACAGCGCAATCCGGCGGCGGGGTCCCACGGCCCGTGCACCCGGAACCCGTAGCGCTGCCCGGGGGATATCCCGGGCAGGTAGGCGTGCCACACGAATCCGTCGACCTCGTCGAGATTGATCCGGGTCTCATGGCCGGCGTCGTCGATCAGACACAACTCCACGTGATCGGCCACCTCGGAGAACACCGAGAAGTTGGTGCCCGCGCCGTCATAGGTCGCGCCCAGGGGGTACGCGGTGCCGGGCCAGACGGTGGGTTGCACGGGTTCGCCTGCCATGGCTCGACCCTATCGGCCGATCGCACGTCCCGCGGGGGTTGTCACCACCAGCCGGTGGCGGCTCCGATCTGGCGGCCGAGTTCGGGTGTCAGGGTCCGCATGTAGGTCGCCGCCAGGTGGTGCGCATCGTGGTAGACGAGCACGTTGCCTTCGACGGCGCGGCAGTAGTCGGCCCGGCATATGGCGTCGCTCATATCAAGGGGCGTGAGCATCGGGAACTGCTTGACGAAGTCCAGTGTCTGGTTGCGTTCGGACAGCACCTCGGAGCGTGCGATGCCGCAGGAGACCGCATCGCCGCCCTTGGCCAGGCAGTCGGCCGGCTGGAATGGCTTGCCATCCCGAACCAGCCACGGGGTATCACGCATAGCCAGCACCGGAATGTTGTTGTCCGCCAGCGTCTTCCAGATTCCGATGTAGGTGCCCGGCATCACATCGCCGGGTTTGATGTGCCACGGCCTAGTCGAGGTGGTGAAGACGAAATCGGGGTGATCAGCGATCAGCCTGTCCATTACCCGCTCGTTCCACACCCGGCACTTGGGGTAGGGCCGGTTATCGCCCATCACCAGGGGCTTCTGTTCGGTGGTCAGTGGGCAGCCCATCTTGAGATAGGTGACCACCTTGAAGTGATGCTCGCGGCCGAGGATGTCCAGCGCGGTGATCCAGTGTTCGGCATGCGAGCCGCCGGCCAGGGCGATGGTGCGGGTGGCCGACAGGTCGCCGTAGCTGCAGTTGATGATGCCGACATTGTCGAAATCGCTGATGCAGCCGTCGTTGGTGGACTCCGGCACGTCGTCGGCGGCCTCCAGCACGGTGGGCCGGAATGGCAACTGCGGCACTCGCGCGCCGTCGATCAGGGCGCGGGCGCCCGGGTAGCCGGTACTCGACAGGTCCACCAGTTCCTTGCCGCTGGCACGCTCCACCGCCACATGCTCACGCCAGGTGAACGAGGTGGCCGTCAGTGCCACCCCGAGCAGGACCACGGCGGTTCCGCCGACGATGGTGGGACGGCGCACCCGCTCCCGCCAGGACCGGCCAGGGGCCTGCGTGCCGGGTGCCGGGCGCCGGTAGCGCAGTGGTTCCTCGACGAAACGCATTGTCAGATAGGCCAATACACCCGAGATCAGCAGAATCGCCAGACCGTCGAGGAAGTTCGCGTGCGATCCGCCGGTGTAGGCGAGCCAGAAGATCAGCAGCGGCCAGTGCCAGAGGTACAGCGAGTACGCCATCGAGCCCAGCGTCACCAGTGGCGCGGTAGCCAACAGCCGGTTCGGAAACGGCAGACGGTCACCGATCGATGCGCGGTTGGCTGCGGCCAGGATCAGCAGCACCGCTGCTCCCACCGGAACCAGTGCCCAGGGTCCGGGGAATTGTTTGACGCCGTCGATCAGGGCACCGCAGGACAGGATCGTCAGCAGCGCAACACTTGCCAGCACCGTCCGCAGCCACATCGGCCAGGAGATGTAGGGCACCAGCGCGCCCACCATGACACCGAGCAGCAGTTCCCAGGCCCGGGCGAAGCTGTTGTAGTAGGCGGTGAGCTGATCGGTCTGATGCGCCACGATCGCGTAGACGAACGAGGCGACCGTCAGGATGCCCAACACGGCGATGAAGACCGGCCGCACGCGTGCGCCGAGTCGGGTGCGCAACAGAGCGGCGATCGCGAGCACAACCGCGAGGAACGCGATATAGAACTGGCCCTGTACCGACATTGACCAGATGTGCTGCAGGGGTGAGACGGCCTCACCCGCGCGCAGATAGTTCGACGCCGTCGCGGCCAGTTCCCAGTTCTGGTAATAGCCCAGGCTGGCCAGGCTTTGATCGGCGAAGGTTTCCCAGCGGGTCTGCGGTTGCACCAGCACGGTCAGCACCGCGGCGGCGGCAAGCACCACCACCAGGGCGGGCAGCAGCCGCCGGGCCAGGCGCTTGATATGTGGCCATGGTGATAGCGAAGTGCCGGGTGTCAGCACGGTCCGAAGCAGCGAACTGCCGAAGAAGAAGCCCGACAGCACCAGGAATACGTCCACGCCGCCGGATACCCGCCCGAACCAGACGTGGAAGATCGCCACCAACGCGATCGCGACACCGCGTAAACCGTCCAGGTCATGGCGATATGCGCTCGCCGGGCCCGCGGGAGCCGGCGCGGGCTCTGCGACGTCCGGAGCACTCGCCGACGACGGCCGGAACAGCGTCAAGCGTGACGGCGACGGCCGGAACAGGGTCAACCGCGACGGCGACGGCCGGAACAGAGTCAAAGGGGACATGATCGCCCGCCAATCTACCAATTCCGCAGTGCTGCTCATCTGCGGCGAAGCGGCGAGGGGTGGTTGCGACGTTAGGCTGCTCCACGTGTCGGCGTTGACCCCGGAGCAGATCAGCGCCATCGACGCCGCACATATCTGGCATCCCTACAGTGCGATCGGAGCCGACGCGATCCCGCCGGTGGTCGCCGTGGAAGCCCACGGCGCCTGGCTGACGGTGATCCGCGATGGCGCCCGGGTGCGGGTGCTGGATGCGATGGCCTCATGGTGGACGGCGATCCACGGCCATGGCCACCCGGTGCTCGATGCGGCTCTCCGCGAGCAGTTGACTGTCCTCAACCACGTCATGTTCGGCGGGCTCACCCATGAGCCGGCCGCCCGGCTGGCGCAACTGCTCGTGGACATCACCCCGGCCGGTCTGGACACGGTGTTCTTCTCCGACTCCGGCTCGGTGAGTGTCGAGGTGGCGGTCAAGATGGCGCTGCAGTACTGGCGCAGCATTGGCCAACCAGCCAAACACCGTCTGATGACATGGCGGGGTGGGTATCACGGCGACACGTTCACCCCGATGAGCGTGTGCGACCCCGACGGCGGAATGCACTCGCTGTGGCGCGATGTTCTGGCCGAGCAGGTGTTTGCGCCCGCCGTGCCCGCCGACTACGACCCGGCGTACGTCGCCGCATTCGAGGCCCAATTAGCCACGCACGCAGACGAATTGGCCGCGGTGATCGTCGAGCCGGTGGTGCAGGGCGCCGGCGGGATGCGGTTTCACGACCCGCGCTATCTGGTGGATCTGCGGGCCATCTGTGACCGTCACGACGTGCTGCTCATCTTCGATGAGATCGCCACCGGCTTTGGCCGCACCGGGGAATTGTTCGCCGCCGATCATGCGCGCGTCAGCCCTGACATCGTATGCGTCGGCAAGGCACTCACCGGTGGCTACATCACCCTGGCGGCGACCCTGTGCACCGCGGCGATCGCAGAGACGATCAGCGGAGGCGAGGCCGGCGCGCTCATGCACGGCCCGACTTTCATGGCCAACGCACTCGCCTGCGCGGTGGCGGTGGCGTCGGTGGAACTGCTGCTGAGCCAGGACTGGAAGTCCCGGGTGGCGGAGATCGGCGCGGGCCTGGCCGCCGGGCTGGATCCGGCCCGGACGCTGCCCGGGGTCGCCGACGTCCGAGTGTGCGGGGCGATCGGGGTGATCGAGATGCACCGACCCGTCGACATGAGAGTGGCCACGGCCGTCGCCCTCGACCACGGTGTCTGGCTGCGGCCATTCCGCACCCTGATCTATGTGATGCCGCCATTCATCTGCACCCCGGAAGAGATAGACCAGATCACCTCGGCCATGGTGGCGGTGGCCCGGGCTTTAGGCTAGGCACCAATGGCTTCCCGACTGCCCCCCCGCACCGACACCTCCCCGCTGGCCTGGCTCGACTCCGTTGAGCGTCAGCGCCGGGCGGCCGGACTGCGCCGCTCACTGCGCACCCGGTCGGCGGTGGCCTGCGAGGTCGACCTCGCCTCCAACGACTATCTGGGCCTGTCCCAGCACCCCGAGGTGATCGAGGGCGGCGTCGCGGCGCTTCGAACCTGGGGTAGCGGGTCGACCGGATCCCGGCTGGTGACCGGAAACACCGAGTTGCACGAGGAGTTCGAATCGGCACTGGCCGATTTCGTCGGAGCCGACGCCGCACTGGTGTTCTCCTCGGGTTACACCGCCAACCTCGGCGCGGTGGCGAGCCTGTCCGGTCCCGGTTCGCTGGTGGTCTCCGACGCCGCGGCGCACGCCTCACTGGTGGATGCCTGTCGGCTGTCGCGCGCCCGGGTCGTGGTCTCGCCGCATTGCGACGTCGACGCCGTCGACGCCGCGCTGGCCGGCCGCGACGAGGAACGCGCACTCGTCATCACCGATTCTGTTTTCAGCACCGATGGCGCGCTGGCACCGCTGCGGCGGCTACACGACGTGTGTCGCGCGCACGGTGCACTGCTGCTCGTCGATGAGGCGCACGGTCTGGGTGTGCGGGGGACCGGCGGCCGCGGACTGCTGCATGAGTTGGGGCTCGCCGGTGCGCCCGATGTGGTGATAACGACGACGTTGTCCAAGTCCCTGGGCAGTCAGGGCGGGGTGGTGCTGGGCTCGGAGTCGGTGCGCGATCACCTCATCGACACAGCGCGGCCGTTCATCTTCGACACCGGGTTGGCGCCCTCGGCGGTGGGGGCGGCCCTGGCTGCCTTACGAGTGCTGGCTGAGGAACCCTGGCGCGCGGAGGCGGTGCTGACGCATGCGCGCACCCTGGCTGAGGTGTGTGATGTGCCCGCGGCACCGGAATCGGCAGTGGTGTCGGTGATCCTGGGTGACCCGGATGTCGCTGTGGCGGCCGCGGCCGCCTGCTTGGATGCCGGCGTGCGGGTGGGGTGCTTCCGACCGCCGACTGTTCCGGTGGGCACGTCTCGGCTGCGGCTGACCGCGCGCGCATCGCTGTCCGACGATGAGATGGACCTGGCCCGCACAGTGCTGACCGAGGTGCTCGCGGCCGGCAGGCGATGACGGTAGTTGTCATCACCGGAACCGGTACCGGTGTGGGCAAGACGATCGCGACGGCCGCGTTGGCCAGTTGTGCGCGCGGGGCCGGTCTTGACGTCGCGGTGTGCAAACCCGTGCAGACCGGCTTCAGGTCTGGCGGCTCGGCCGGAGCCGAGCACGGCGACGATGACCTGGCGGAGGTCGCACGACTGTCTGGTGTGACCGAACTCGTCTCGGTGGCGCGCTATCCCGAACCGTTGGCCCCGGTTGCGGCCGCCGCGGCGGTCGGGCGGTCGCTGCCGTCATCCGAGCAAATCATTGCTGCGGTGCGCGCCGTCGATCGGCCCGGCCGGCTGACCCTGGTGGAGGGTGCAGGGGGACTGGTGGTCGAACTCGCCGCTTCCGGCATCACCCTGCGTGACCTCGCCGTCGAACTCGCCGCGCCGGTACTGGTGGTGTGCGCAGCCGGTCTCGGCACCCTCAACCACACCGCGCTCACACTGGAAGCCCTTAAGAATAAGGGGGTTTCGTGTGCCGGACTGGTGATCGGATCCTGGCCGACGGCACCCGGCGCGGCCGAGGAGTTCAACCGTGGCGCGCTGGAAGACCTCGCACCGGTGCGCGCGGTGCTGCCGGCCGACGCGGCCGCGCTATCCCCGGCCGATTTCACCGTGATGGCGCGCGACGCGTTCGACCCCGCCTGGGTCACCGGACTCCTCTGATATGGCACACTCCATCGAGTTATTGCTGGACTCGCGCCCAGCGCATTGACCACATTCTGCGCGGCTGACCTCGTGCACTAATCTGACGGCGTGACACAGGCAGCCGTCGACATCCTGGCTCAGGCCCGCGAGCAGGTGCTTGAGCGCGGTGAAGGACTCTCCCGCGATCAGGTGCTCGCCGTCCTGCAACTCCCCGACGACCAACTCGAGGACCTGCTCAGCCTGGCCCACGAGGTGCGGATGCGCTGGTGCGGCCCGGACGTCGAGGTCGAGGGAATCATCAGCCTCAAGACCGGCGGTTGCCCGGAGGATTGCCACTTCTGTGCGCAATCCGGTTTGTTCGCTTCCCCGGTGCGCAGTGCATGGCTGGACATCCCCAGCCTGGTCGAGGCTGCGAAACAGACCGCCAAGTCCGGCGCCACCGAGTTCTGCATCGTCGCGGCGGTCCGCGGACCCGATGAGCGCCTGCTGGCTCAGGTCGCTGCGGGTATCGAGGCGATCCGCAATGAGGTCGAGATCCACATCGCCTGCTCGCTGGGCATGTTGACGCAGGAGCAGGTGGACCGTCTCGCCGAGATGGGTGTGCACCGCTACAACCACAACCTTGAGACGGCACGGTCCTTCTTCACCAACGTCGTCACCACCCACACCTGGGAAGAACGCCGCGACACCTTGGCGATGGTGCGCGACGCCGGCATGGAGGTGTGCTGCGGAGGCATCCTGGGTATGGGCGAGACGCTGGAGCAGCGCGCCGAGTTCGCCGCTGACCTCGCCGCGCTCGGCCCGGACGAGGTTCCGCTGAACTTCCTCAACCCCCGTCCGGGCACCCCGTTCGGCGACCTCGAGGTGATGCCCGCTTCGGAGGCACTCAAAGCCGTCGCGGCATTCCGACTTGCGTTGCCGCGCACCATGCTTCGGTTCGCCGGTGGCCGGGAGATCACCCTCGGTGACCTCGGCGCCAAACGCGGCATCCTGGGCGGCATCAACGCGGTGATCGTCGGCAACTACCTGACCACACTGGGCCGGCCGGCGGAGGCGGACCTGGAGTTGCTAAGCGACCTGCAGATGCCGATCAAAGCGCTCAATGCCACCCTGTAATCGGTGATGGTCGCGGATCTGCCGACACCGATCGGTGCGGGTGTCTACGACGTCTACACCGGAGAACCTGTCGGCGATGTCGAACCACTTGCTGCGCGGTTGGGACTCGAGCCGCCCCGATACTGCGCCGAGTGCGGCCGGCGCATGGTGGTGCAGGTGCGTCCCGACGGGTGGTGGGCGCAGTGTTCCCGGCACGGTCGAGTGGACTCAGAAGACTTGGATATACAGCGGTGACGAGCCACCCGCGGCGTTCCCGGCGGTCTGCCGCGGTGAGTGTTGTTGTGGCACTGACGGTGTGCGGTGCGGCGCTGGGTGCGCTGTGGGCCTGGATCGCTCCGCCGATCCACACCATCACCGCACTGACCCGATCCGGTGAACGAGTGGACGCATTCCTGGGCACCGAAGCCGACAACCTATTCGTCGCCGCCGCCATGCTGATCGGACTGCTGGTGATGCTGGCGATTGTTGCGGCCGTCGCGGTCTGGCAGTGGCGGGCCCATCGCGGACCGGTTCTGGCGACGGCGCTGTGGATCGGTCTGGTCGCGGCAGGCGCGGCGGCCGCCGGTGTGGGTGCGGCACTGGCGCATTGGCGCTACGGGACGCCGGACCATCAGGGCGTGGCGTTGACGCAAGAGAACCGGGTGCACTACTTCACCGAGGCGCCGGGAGTGTTCGCCGGTCACAGCCCGTTGCAGATCGCCGTCACGCTGCTCTTACCGGCTGCGCTGGCGGCGCTGACCTACTCACTGCTGGCCGTGGGCACACCGCGCGATGATCTCAGTGGCTGGCCGGTGGGCGATCATCAGTGGCCGCAGGAACATGTGTCGGTCGGACCACAGCTTTAGAGCGGGCGCAATCTCACCCGTCCGCCGCCGGCGACCCGCGCGACGATACCGCCCAGGCGCCACATGCCCGCGTAGGTGATCGGGTTGAGCAGCGTCGGCCACTTCGTGCGGATGAGGTGCGCGTCCACTGGCCGTCCGGCGAATCGGTCGTTCAGCCAGCGCAGCGTCATCGGCGCCGACATCGGGTGCAGCAGCATGTGTCCGCTGAACATGTCCCGGTGGTAGGTGACCTGAGCGCCGCCCTGGGAGTAAAGGTGGGCAAGGGTGTCGATGTCCTCGACGGCGATCACCGAGTCGTGCACCGCCTGGACGATCAGCAGTGGCGGCGTGGGCACGGTGCGGCCCAGCCTGATCGCGTCGAACACGTCACGGACCTCGGGTAGGTCCAGCACCTCGGCCAAAGGCTTGTGCACCAGGTTGTCCATGTCGGTCCGGAACCACCGGACCATCGCCTCCATGGTGGTCATCCGCTCCAGGCCGCGCAGCTTCGAGAGACCCTCGGTGGTCGTGTGTTCCTCGATCACCCGGTCCAGGTCCGGGAACGTCTTCGCCAGGGCCGACACCACCATCGCGGGTAGGCCCGCCATGTATGAGCCGTTGAGTCGGTGGAAAGTGTTGCCCAGGTCGCCCACCGGCGAACCCAGAACGGCGCCAACGATATTCAGCTCCGGGGCGTAATCGGCATGCACCTCAGCCGCCCAGGCGCTGGCGAGCCCGCCGCCCGAGTATCCCCACAGTCCGATCAAGCTATCGGATGCGAGTCCGAACCGTTCGAAGCTCAAGGTGGCGCGAAGCCCGTCGAGCACACGGTAGCCGGGTTCAAGGGGCGCGCCCCACATGCCGTCCGGGCCCTCATGGTCGGGCACCGAGACCACCCACCCCTCGGCCAGGGCTGCGGCCACCATGAGGTATTCGAATTGGGCCAGCGATCCGAGCGCGCGTGCTCGGCGCTGCATCGCGTAGGAGGGGAAGCATCGCGACGAGATCGCATCGATGGCGCACTGGTAGGACACCACGTGCCGGGGTTGGTCGGGGGCATGGCCGGCCGGAATCAACACCGTGGTGACGGTGGCCTGCGGGTTGCCATTGCGGTCGATGGTGCGGTAGAGCAGTTGGGTTGCCGTGACGCGTTGGGGGATGAGGCCCATGAAGCCGAGTTCGACGTCGCGGGACCGCAGCACCGTGCCGACGTCCGCGTGGTAAAAACCGGCGGGCGGCTCGTAGAACGGATCCTTCGACGGCAGCGCGGGACGTCCGCCACGCTGCAGCTCATCGTGCGGTGCTCGGCCGATCCACTCGGGGTTGACCGCAGCCCCATTCGCGATTGCCATGAATTCCTTTATGTCGGAACTTCCAATCTTACCTGAGAGATTCCTGAGCATCGGGCTTTTCGGGTGGACGCAGTGCGGCGAACTCGTCGGTGACCCGCAACCGGGAGTCGGTGAAGCGGTACAGCGCGGCCGGCCGCCCGCCACTGCGTCCCGGGTGGGCAGTGTTCCCGGTGGCGGTGATCACCCCGCGCCGTGCCAGCACTCGCTGCAGATTCGTGGTGTCGACCTGATATCCCAGCGCGGCGCCGTAGATGCCGCGCAGTGTCGACAGCGCAAATTCCTTTGGTGCCAAAGCGAATCCGAGATTGGTATAGGACAACTTGGCAGCCAGTCGCGTTCGGGCGTAGGACACCATCGGTTCGTGGTCGAACGCCATCGGAGGCAGGTCGCTGACCGGGTGCCAGCGGGTGTCCGACGGCAGTTCCGGCGTCGCCGGGGACGGCACCAGGCCCAGGAAGGTGGATGCGATGACGCGGGTGCCCGGTACCCGGTCGGGGTCGGAGAACACCGCAAGCTGTTCCAGATGTGCGACCTCTCGCAGATCCACCTTCTCGGCGAGCTGGCGACGCACCGACGCGGTGAGGTCTTCGCCGTCGCCGAGTTGCCCACCGGGCAGCGACCACCTACCGCGCTGCGGCGACAGGGCGCGTTGCCATAACAGCACGTCGAGGCCGGGTTTGCCGGTGGCCAGTGTGCGGACCTGGAATACGACGGCCAGCACCTCGTGTTCAGTGCTAATATGACTCATGTTTTCGATTATAAGTCGAAAACCCCGGATGCAAGACAGGAGGCGGCAATGACCGTCGCTGATCGCACCGATTCCGTGCTGGCCGCCGGCATCGTCGACGGCCCCGGTGGCTACACCGGCGTGGCCGGCGACGCCCAATGGGCCGCCGAAATCCGCCGGCTGGCCGCCCTGCGCGGCGCGACTCTCCTGGCGCACAACTATCAGTTGCCCGCCATCCAGGACGTCGCCGACCACGTCGGCGACTCGCTGGCTCTGTCGCGGATCGCCGCCGAGGCGCCCGAGGACACCATCGTGTTCTGCGGTGTGCACTTCATGGCCGAGACCGCCAAGATCCTCAGCCCGGACAAAACCGTGCTGATCCCCGATCAGCGGGCCGGGTGCTCGCTGGCCGACTCGATCACTGCCGAGGACCTGCAGGCCTGGAAAGACGAGTTCCCGGGTGCCGTCGTGGTGTCCTATGTCAACACCACCGCTGCGGTGAAGGCGCTCACCGATATCTGCTGTACCTCCTCCAATGCCGTCGAGGTGGTCAATTCCATTCCGGCTGATCGCGACGTGCTGTTCTGCCCGGACCAGTTCCTCGGTGCGCACGTCCGGCGACTTACCGGCCGGACGAATCTGCACATCTGGGCCGGGGAGTGTCACGTCCACGCTGGCATCAACGGTGACGAACTCGCCGCCCAGGCCGCTAGCCACCCCGACGCCGAGTTGTATGTGCATCCCGAATGTGGTTGCGCCACATCGGCGTTGTACCTCGCCGGTGAAGGTGCGTTCCCGGAAGACCGGGTGAAGATCCTGTCCACCGGCGGCATGCTGGATGCCGCCCGCACCTCACACGCCAAGCAGGTTTTGGTGGCCACCGAGGTCGGCATGCTGTACCAATTGCGAAACGCCGCGCCGGGTATCGACTTCCAGGCCGTCAACGATCGCGCCTCGTGCAAGTACATGAAGATGATCACCCCGGCCGCCCTGCTGCGCTGTTTGATCGAGGGTGCCGACGAGGTCGACGTTGATCCCGAGATCGCGCGGCGGGCCCGAGCCAGCGTGCAACGGATGATCGAGATCGGCTCCCCGGGTGGTGGCGAATGACCCGCGCCTGCGGCGGTAACGCCGGCGTGGACTGGGAGCAGCGTGCCGACGTCGTTGTGATCGGCACCGGTGTGGCCGGTCTGGCGGCTGCGCTTGCCGCCCATCGTCGCGGCAGTCGCACCGTTGTACTGAGTAAGGCCACCGAGACCGCCACCTTTTACGCCCAGGGCGGTATCGCCGTGGTGCTGCCCTACACCGACGACACCGTCGAGGCGCATGTGCACGACACCGTGATCGCCGGGGCCGGACTCTGTGACGAGGACGCGGTGCGCTCCATCGTCGCCGACGGCTACCAGGCAGTGGCAGATCTGATCGCCGACGGCGCCCGGTTCGACGAGAGCGCCCCCGGCCAGTGGGCACTGACCCGGGAGGGCGGCCATTCACGCCGCCGCATCATGCACGCGGGCGGTGACGCGACGGGTGCCGAGGTGCAGCGTGCCCTGGATCATGCTGCGGCAACCCTTGACATCCGGCACAACCACGTCGCGTTGGAAATCCTGCACGATGGTTCCGCAGTGACCGGTGTGCTGGTCGGCAATGCCGACGGCATCGGCGTGCTGCACACCTCCTCGGTGATCCTGGCCACCGGCGGACTCGGCCACCTCTACAGCGCCACCACCAACCCGGCCGGGTCGACCGGCGACGGAATCGCGCTGGCGTTGTGGGCAGGCGTGGACGTCACCGATATCGAGTTCATCCAGTTCCACCCGACAATGCTGTTCGACCGCAACGGATCCGGCCGTCGGCCGCTGATCACCGAGGCGCTGCGCGGGGAGGGCGCGGTACTGCTCGATATCCGCGGCGAGTCGGTGATGGCCGGCGTGCACCCGATGGGCGACCTGGCTCCCCGCGATGTGGTGGCCGCGGCCATCGAGGCGCGGATGCGCGAGACCGGAGATGAATGCGTGTTTCTCGATGCGCGGTCCATCGAGGGGTTCGCTGCGCGGTTCCCAACGGTGACCGCGGCCTGCCGCGAGGCCGGTATCGATCCGACGGCGAGCCCGATCCCAGTCGTTCCCGGCGCGCACTACAGCTGCGGCGGAGTGAGCACCGACGTACATGGCCGCACCACTCTGCCGGGGCTGTTCGCCGCCGGTGAGGTGGCCCGCACCGGTATGCACGGCGCCAACCGGCTGGCGTCCAACAGTCTGCTGGAAGGTCTGGTGGTGGGTG
This sequence comes from Mycobacteriaceae bacterium, assembly GCA_037138275.1. Lineage (GTDB taxonomy): Bacteria > Actinomycetota > Actinomycetes > Mycobacteriales > Mycobacteriaceae > Mycobacterium. The sequence continues at coordinate 13,933 of JBAXIR010000066.1, forward strand.
CGCGTGCGGGCCGGGAGGCCGCCGGGCATGCCCGCAGCGCCGGTGCGCCGATGGCGAAAGTGCAACCGGCCCAGAGGTTTGCGCTAGATCGCGACGATCTGCAGCAGGCGATGACGCGATGGGCATCAGTGGTCCGGGATGGTGACGGGCTGAGGCACCTCATTGATGAACTCGCTTGCGCCGCACCCCGCACGATGGCGACCCGCACCGATGTCGAGGACG
>JBAXIR010000067.1:0-14085 GCA_037138275.1 Mycobacteriaceae bacterium
GGCCAACCTCGGATCACCCCAGCCATCCCAGGCCATCGGGGGTAGTAGGTGATCTTCGGTGTCTGTGTCGACCATGAATTAGAGTATTACAGATGGTGGCAATCAGTAACGCCGATGTTGGGCAACTCCGAAAAATGCAGGCGGACAACAGCGTTCGCGGAGTAATCCTCGGTTTCGGGATGTTCCGGTGAATACCGCACTCAGCGCCGCGCGGCGCACCGCCGAATTGGCCGCCCTTGGCGACGGCGACACGGTTGACGTCGTCGTCATCGGAGGCGGGATCACCGGTGCCGGTATCGCGTTGGATGCCGCGGGCCGTGGATTGTCGGTGGTATTGGTTGAGAAGCACGACCTCGCGTTCGGCACCAGCCGGTGGAGTTCCAAACTGGCTCACGGCGGTCTGCGGTACCTGGCCAGTGGCAATGTCGGTATTGCGCGGCGAAGCTCGATTGAGCGAGGCATTCTGATGGGAGTCAATGCGCCGCACCTGGTGAAAGCGATGCCACAGTTGGTGCCATTGCTGCCGTCGATGAGTCGTTCGCAGCGGACACTGGTGCGAACCGGATTTCTAGCCGGGGATGTGTTGCGCACCCTGGCCGGAACCCGATCGTCGGTTCTCCCGCGGCCTCGTCGGCTCAGTGCGCAGCAGGCCATGGCAATGGCCCCGACGCTGCGCCGCGACGGACTCGACGGTGCGCTGCTGGCGTACGACGGACAGCTGATCGACGACGCCCGGCTGGTGGTGGCCGTGGCGCGGACTGCAGCCCAACACGGTGCCCGCATCCTCACCCACGTCGGAGCCTCGTCGGCCACCGGGAACTCGGTGCGGCTTACCGATGAGTTGACCGGGCAGACTCTGGATCTGGCGGCACGGGTGGTGATCAACGCCGCTGGGGTGTGGGCCGCGGAGGTGGATTCATCGATCCGGCTGCGGCCCAGCCGTGGGACCCATCTGGTGTTCGATGCGTCATCGTTCGGCAATCCGACTGCGGCGCTGACGATCCCGATCCCGGGCGAGACCAACCGGTTCATCTTCGCCCTTCCGGTGCAACTTGGCCGGATCTATCTGGGCCTCACTGATGAAGAGGCACCGGGTCCGATCCCTGACGTGCCGGAACCGACCCCGGGTGAGGTCACATTCCTGCTCGACGTCGTCAACACCGCACTGCAGACTGCCCTGACCAACGCGGACGTCACCGGCGCCTACGCCGGTTTGCGGCCGCTGATTGATGCAGGGGAGGGCAGGACCGCGGACCTATCCCGCGATCACGCGGTGCTGGAATCCGATTCCGGGTTGTTCAGTGTCGTGGGCGGCAAGCTCACCGAGTATCGGTACATGGCCGAAGACGTCCTGGACCGGGCGATCGCCGCTCGCGGTATCAGCACCGGGCCATGCCGGACGCGCAACCTTCCCCTGGTCGGTGCACCCGCTAATCCCGTTGCAGCGCAGCGGAATAGCGGCATACTTCGGACCAGTGGGGAGCTTCCAGGTTCACTGGTCGCGCGCTACGGTGCTGAGTCGCGGAATGTGATCGCCACCGCGCGTTGTGAGCGGCCGGCCGATCCGGTGGCCGAGGGTATCGATGTGACCCGAGCGGAGTTCGAATTCGCCGTCACCCACGAAGGCGCCCTGGACGTCGGCGACATCCTGGACCGTCGTACACGGATCGGGTTAGTGGCCGCCGACCGGGAGCGTGCGATGGGGGCTGCCACGGAGTTCCTCGCCGCAACCCGGTGAGGGGGAGAGCGCGGCTACAGCGGGATGTTCTTGTGCCGGCCGCGCCGGGCCGGCGCCTCGGCCAGGGTCTGGGTGAGCTTGCTGCGGGTGTGGGCGGGGTCGATCTTCTCGTCGACCACCCCGATCTCGATGGCGGCGTCCACCCCGCCGGCGATGCGCTCGTGCTCGTCGGCCAGCTCCTCGTGCAGCGCCTCGCGTTCGTCATCGGGTGCCGCGGCGAGCTTGCGCTTGTGCAGGATGCCCACGGCGGCTTTGGCGCCCATCACGGCGACCTCGGCGTCCGGCCAGGCGAAGACTTTCGTCGCACCCAGTGAGCGGGAGTTCATCGCGATATAGGCGCCGCCGTAGATCTTGCGGGTCACCAACGTCACGCGGGGAACCGAGGCCTCGCCGAATGCGTGCAGCAGCTTCGCGCCGCGGCGCACCACGCCGCCCCACTCTTGATCGACACCGGGCAGATACCCCGGCACGTCGACGATGACCACCAGCGGTATGCCGAATGCGTCGCAGAGACGAACGAAACGGGCCGCCTTCTCGGCGCTTTCGGAGTTCAGGCAGCCGCCCAGGCGCAGCGGATTGTTGGCCAGCACCCCGACGGTGCGGCCGGACAACCGACCGAGGCCGACCACCATCGACGGGGCCCACTTGGACTGGAACTCCTCGAACGGCTCGTCGGAGTCCAGCAGCGCTTCCACCAGGGGATGCACGTCGTAGGCGCGGCGTGCGGACTCCGGCAGCAGGGCGTGCAGATCGACGTCGCCGGCTTCGGCTTTGGCGCGGTCGAAAATGCCCTGCTGGCAGAACAATCCGACCAGCCGTCGTCCGCGCGCGTAGGCGTCGAGTTCGTCGTCGGCGACGATATGGCACACGCCGGACTTGCGGTGGTGGGTGTCGGGTCCGCCGAGCGAGGCCATGTCGACGTCCTCGCCGGTGACGCTGCGCACCACATCGGGTCCGGTCACGAAGACTCGGCCTTCGGGAGCCATGATGACGACGTCGGTCAGCGCCGGTCCATAGGCGGCGCCGCCGGCCGCGAAACCGACCACGATCGAGATCTGCGGGATATAGCCCGAGGCCCGGATCATCGCTTCGAATACCAGGCCGACTGCGTGCAGCGCCTTGACGCCTTCGGCCAGGCGCGCGCCGCCGGAATGCCAGATGCCCACGATGGGGCTCTGCTCATCGATGGCGGTGTCATAGGCATTGACGATGTGGCGGCAGCCCTCCACGCCCATGGCGCCGCCCATGACGGTGCCGTCGGTGCAGAACGCGATGGTCCGCAGGCCATTGACGGTGCCCGCGGCGGCGAGCACACCGGATTTGTCGCGATCGTGGAGCATTTCGACGCTGTCGTCGTCGAAGAAGTTTCGAAGCCGCAGCAACGGGTCGCGCGGGTCGAGCGATTCGCCGACCGCCTCAGGGGCCATGATGGTCATCTATACCTCCTTGTGCGTGTCGGATGTGGTTGGCGTGCCGTTCGCTCGTCGCTTTTCAGTACTTTCCGAACGCGATCGCGACGTTATGTCCACCGAATCCGAACGAGTTGTTGATCGCGTACCGATAGTCGCCCGACCGGGGCTCCCCGGCCACCACGTCCAGGTCGATCTCCGGATCGAGGTTTCGCAGGTTACGCGTCGGCGGGATTACGCCGTCGCGCAGTGCGAGCACAGTGAGGATGGACTCCACCGCGCCGACGGCTCCCACCGAGTGGCCCAGCGCCGACTTGGGCGCGTAGACCGCCGGCCGGTGGCCGCCCATTGCGTTGTTGATCGCCCTGCCCTCGGCGACGTCACCGACGTTGGTGCCGGTTGCATGGGCGTTGACGTGATCGATGTCGCTGGGTTGCAGGCCAGCGAGCTGGATTGCCCGGGTCATCGCCTGGCCGGCCTGTACACCATCGGGATCCGGCGCCACGATGTGGTGCCCGTCCGAGGTGACCGATGCTCCCATGATGCGGGCCAAGATGGTGGCGCCGCGAGCCTTGGCGTGCTCCTCGGTTTCGATGACCATCAGCGCGGCACCTTCGCCGAATACGAAGCCGTTGCGGTCACGGTCGAACGGACGACAGGCGCCAGCCGGGTCGTCGTTGGTATTGGACAGCACGATCCGCATCTGAGCGAACGCGGCGATCGGTACCGCCTCAATCTTGGTCTCTACGCCACCGCACACCGCGATATCGGCCTCGCCGTAGACGATGTTGCGCCATGCGTTGGCGATCGCCTCCGAACCCGATGCGCATGCCGAAATAGGTGTGCACACACCGGCTTTGGCGCCCAAGTCGAGTCCGACGACCGCGGCCGGGCCGTTGGGCATGAACATCTGCACTACCAACGGTGAGACTGCCCGCAAGCCCTTGGATCGCAGGCCGTCGTAGGCGAACACCAACTCCTCGGAAGAACCCAAACCGGTCCCGATGGACACCATCAGCCGCCGGGTGTCGACGTCGGGCGAACCGGCGTTCTGCCAGACCCGTCGGCCCAGCACCGTTGACATCTTCTGCAGATACGACAGCCGGCGCTTCTCCACCCGATCCAGATCGGACTCGAAGTCCTCCAGCAGGTGCCCGCCGATTCGCACCGGCAGGGCGTACTCCTCGACGAAGGGATCGTCGAGGGTGCGGATGCCGCTCTGCCCGTCGAGCAGTTTCTTCCAGGTGTTCTCGGTATCGACGGCCAGCGCGGTCGTCATGGCGATGCCGGTGACGACCACGTCGGGAAGTCCGTTGCCCGTTGTCAGCGGTGCCATCAGTGCCGGAATCTTCCTCTCTGGGTCACGTACGGCGGTCTCAGTAGCGCCCGAAGGCCAGCGCCACGTTGTGTCCGCCGAAACCGAATGAGTTGTTGATTGCGTACCGGTAGTCGCCATAACGTGGCTCGCCCGCGACAATGTCCAGGTCGATCTCCGGATCGGGCGTCTCATAGTTCAGCGTTGGCGGGATGACACCGTCGCGCAGACTGAGCACCGTCAGGATCGACTCCAGTGCGCCGACCGCACCGATGGAGTGACCCAGCGCTGACTTCGGCGCATACACCGGAGCATGCTCCACGCCGGCAACCCGGATGGCGCTCGCCTCGGCGATATCGCCGATGGACGTCGATGTGGCATGGGCGTTGACGTGATCAATGTCCTTGGGCGACAAGCCCGCCAACTCCATGGCCCGCTTAATCGCGTGGCCGGCCCGCAGGCCGTCCGACGCCGGGGCCACCATGTGGAACCCGTCCGAGGTGATACCGGCACCCAGCAGACGTGCCAGCGGTGTGGCGCCACGGGCCCTGGCATGCTCTTCGGTCTCGATGACCATCAACGCTCCGGCCTCGCCGAAGACGAACCCGTCGCGGTCCTTATCGAACGGCCGGGACGCAGCGGCTGGGTCGTCGTTGCGGGTCGACATGGCACGCATCATCGAGAACGCCGCGATGGGCAAGGCCTCGATCGTGCCCTCGACACCACCGCAGACCACGATGTCGGCGTCGCCCATGACGATCTGGCGCCACGCGTGCGCGATGGCCTCGGACCCGGACGAACAGGCCGACACCGGGGTGATGACCCCGGCGCGTGCCCCCAGATCCAGTCCGACGACCGCCGCCGCACCGTTGGGCATGATCATCTGCACCGCGAGTGGAGACACCTTGCGGATGCCGCCCTCATTCATCACGTCGTAGGTCTCGACGATCTTCTCGCCGCCACCCAGACCGGTGCCGATGACGACCCCGAGGCGGTCCGGATCCACGTCGGGAGCCCCGATGGAGTCCCACATTTTGCGGCCGAGGTACTTTGACATCCGCTGGACGTAGGACATCCGTCGCAGGTCCAGCCTGCCCATGTGATCGTCGACCGGATCGACGAGGTGTCCGCCGATCCGCACCGGCAGATCCCACTTGGTGACGAAGTCATCCTCGAGGACCCGGATTCCGCTCTCGCCGGCCAACAGCGCCTTCCACGTGCTGTCGATATCAGCACCGAGCGCCGTGGTCGCCTCGACGGCAGTCACCACGACGTTCGGGAAGCCGCCGTTAGCAGTGGAAGGCTTGGTCACTTGTCTGACCCGAACTTGTCGCGCAGCGCCGCGGCCGCCTCGGGGTTCTCCTGCTCCAGCTTCTGAATGTAGGTGACGACGTCACCGACGGTGCGCAGGCCGGCCAGATCCTCGTCGGGGATCTTCACGCCGTACTTATCCTCGGTCTGAACCGCGATCTCCACCATCGACAGCGAGTCGATGTCGAGGTCGTCGACGAACGACTTCTCCATGGTGACCTCAGACGGTTCGATACCGGTTACCTCTTCGATGATCTCGGCGAGACCGGAGATGATTTCATCCTGCGTGGCGGCCACAGCGTGGCTCCCTTCATATGTTGTATTACTGGGTAATCGGTTGTGCTACTTGATAAATCGGTGGGTCGCGCTTCTTTATTTGGTTGTCCTGATCGGTGCCGGCAGGTCAGAGCCCGGATAGTCCGTCCAGATCTGCGGGTGTCTTGATGGCGTGCACCGCGACGCCCCGAAGTTCTCTTTTGGCGATTCCGGTCAGAGCGCCCGCGGGGGGGAACTCGACGATCGCCGTCGCGTTCAGCCCGCGGATGGTGTCGTTGCACAGGTCCCAACGCACCGGCCGGGTCAACTGCGCGACGAGTTTCTCCATGGCGTCCGCCGCTGAGGTCACCGGCCGGCCGTCGAAGTTGGACAGCAGCGTGGTGGTTGGATCATTCGCGGCGACGGCGGCTGCCGCGGCGGCGTAGCCGTCCAGGGCCGACGACATGAAGTGGGTATGGAACGCCCCGGCGGTGGCCAGTTGGCGTACCCGGGCCTTGGCTGGCGGATCCTCGGCAAGCTTCTCCAGCGCGGTGAGCGCACCGGCGGCGACGATCTGGCCGGCCGCATTGCGGTTGGCGGGGATCAACTCGAGTGCCTCAAGTCTGGCCAGCACCTCGTCCTCCTCGCCGCCGAGGACCGCCGACATCCCGGTGGGTTCGGCGGCACAGGCCTTGGCCATCTCGGTGCCGCGCACCGCGGCGAGTTTGACGGCGTCATCGCCGGAGATGACGCCGGCGATGGCATAGGCGGCGATCTCTCCCACGGAATGGCCGGCGACGACGGTGCGGCCGGCGGTCGGCAGACCGCGCTCGGCGAGCGCCGCGTGGGCCAGCAGTGTGGTCGCCACGACCAGCGGTTGGGTGACCGCGGTGTCGGTGATCTCTTCGGCGGTGGCGGTGGTGCCGAGTCGGGCCAGGTCCAGGTCGCTGATCTGCGACCAGCGCTCGATCCGGTCGCCTGCGCCGGGGAGGTTCAGCCACTCGGCGAGCATGCCGGGGGTCTGAGAGCCCTGTCCGGGGGCGAGCAGCGCGATCACATCTCTAAGAGAACACTGTGATTGCCGTTTTGCGGGGTGTAAAGGATTATGAACCTTGTCTTAGGTTTTTGTGGGATACCTACAAATCACCCTGTGGACGCGACGTTATCGATACCTGGCCGCGATCTAGGCCCCGTCTGCGGTGTGACGGCCAGACCCGACAAGGGGCTGGGTGAGCTGTGTCACCCAGCCGTTTACTCTGGTCTGCGCGACGGATTGCGCAGGGGTCGGGTAATCGAGCCGGCCGACCGTGGTGGCGACCCGCAGGATGTAGGCGTCCCGGGGAACCGTGGGATCACGTCCGGTGAAATCGGTGATCCGCTTGAGGCGGTAGCGCACGGTGTTTGGATGAACGAACAGTTTCCGCGCGCAGGCCTCAATGGCACCGCCGCTGTCGAGGTAGGCGTCGAGGGTCTCGCAGAGCGTCGGGCCCGCATCGGCAAGTGGCCGCATGACCTCGTTGTGCAGGGCGGCCACCGCGGACGCATCGCCCATCAGCGCCCGCTCCGGCAGCAATTCGCGGGCATGCACCGGCCGCGGCGCCCCACTCCAGCCGGCCACGGCGTTCATGCCGGCAATCGCCTCGCCGGCGCTGTGATAGGCCGCGGTGAGCATTGGTGCCGTCGGCCCGATCACCACCGGGTCCGGGGAGAACCCGCCCAGCAGGTCGTTGAAGAACCGGTCCGTCGGGCTCAGCGGGCCGGAGATGATCGCGATCAGCCAGGTGCCGTGTACGTCGGCCAGCGCCGCGCGGCCATGCCGAAGCGCGATGTCGCGGACGGCCTCGCCGGCGGAATCCTCGCGGCCTGCCGGTGGAGTGCCGACCACCACGGTCGCGGGCGCGGTGGTATCCCAGTTCAGCGCCGCCGCGCGGGACAGCAGTTCCGGGCCGGTATCGCCGCGGACCACAGCGTCGACGACGCTGGCCTCCATCCGGCTGTCCCAGGATCCGCGCGCCTCGGCGGCGTCGGCGTAGGCGGTGGCTGCCGCGAAGGCGAGGTCTCGGCTGTAGCGCAGGATTCCGAAGGTCAGCGCCGTCAACTGTTCCTCCGTGCGGGCGAGCATTGGTACGACCTCCTCGAAGAACTCCATCGTGACCCGGACCATCTCGACGGACTGGGCGAGGGCGATCCTGCGGGTCAGGTCCTGGGGCACCAGTTCGAAGGCTTTGGCGGTGTAGCCCACCTCGCTGGATGGGTCGCGCATCCACTCCACGAAGTTGACCACGGAGGCCTGCACGACCAACTGCACGCTGGACCGCTGCGACGCTTCCAGGCTGGCGAAGAACGGCAGGCGCTCCTGCATGGCGTGTACGGCCTGGGTGGCCAGCCGGCCGGAGTACTGCTTGAGCCTCCGCAGCGTCGACTCGGGCACATCGTTGAGCAGTTCCATCGGCGAACGCGGACGCTCCGGGCGGAGATTGTCGGGCACGTCTAAAAGCTACGCCATTTTTTGGCCGGAACCGCCAAATGTCGTGGCCTAAGCCACTCCGGTGCCAAATGTCGTGGCCTAAGCCACTCCGGTGCCAAATGTCGTGGCCTAAGCCACTCCGGGATCCGAGGTCTGCTCTGGAGCGGCCATCACATCGTCGATCCGGTACTCCCGGGCCGCCGCGACCGCCACCGACGGGTCGATGTCGCCATCGCGGGCCAAGGCCTCCAGGGTGGCCACCACCACCGACTCTGCATCGGTGTTGAAATAGCGCCGCGCGGCCGGGCGGGTGTCGGAGAAACCGAATCCGTCAGTGCCCAGCGTCACGTAGGTATTCGGTACCCACGGCCGGATCTGTTCCGGCACCGCTCGCATCCAGTCCGACACCGCCACGACCGGACCCGCGCTCTTGCCCAGTAGCTCCGTGACCACCGGCACCGCCGCCGCGCGCTCCGGGTGGCGCAGCAGTGCCTTCTCGACCGCGAGTCCGTCGCGATGCAGTTCATTCCAACTGGTCACCGACCACACGTCGGCGGCCACATCCCAGTGCTCCGCCAGCAGTTCGGCGGCCCGCAGCGCCGCCGGCATCGAGACGCCGGAGGCCAGGATCTGCGCGGCACTGGAGCGCTTGTCGGTCGCCGCCCGGAAGCGGTACATCCCGCGCAGCAGATTCTCGACATCGAGATGCTCCGGCTCGGCCGGCTGCGGGTAGGGCTCGTTGTAGATGGTGATGTAGAAGTAGACGTTCTCCGGGTTCTCCCCGAACATCCGCGACAGACCGCTCTCCACGATGTGGGCAATCTCGTAGGCGAAGGCCGGGTCGTAGGCCACCACCGCGGGGTTGGTCGAGGCCAGCAGCAGGGAGTGGCCGTCGGCGTGCTGCAAACCCTCGCCGGTCAGGGTGGTCCGGCCGGCGGTCGCCCCCAACACGAAGCCGCGGGCCATCTGGTCGGCGGCGGCCCAGAAGCTGTCTCCGGTGCGCTGGAAACCGAACATCGAATAGAAGATGTAGACCGGGATCATCGGCTCGTCGTGCGTCGCATACGACGTTCCGACGGCGGTGAATGAGGCGCACGACCCCGCCTCGTTGATGCCCTCGTGCAGGATCTGGCCCTTCTCGCTCTCCTTGTAGGCCAGCATCAGTTGGGCGTCGACCGCGGTGTAGAGCTGGCCGTTGCGGTTGTAGATCTTCAGGCTTGGAAACCACGAGTCCATCCCGAAGGTGCGGGCCTCATCGGGGATGATCGGCACGATGCGCGGGCCGATGTTGGTGTCGCGCAGGAGTTCCTTGAACACCCGCACCGTCGCCATGGTGGTGGCCACATCCTGTTGCCCCGAACCGGACTTGAGCGGCTTGAAGATATCTCGCGGCGGCAGCGTCAGCGCTTTGCTCCTGGTGCGACGCTGCGGCAGGAAGCCGCCCAGCGAGGTGCGCCGGTCCAGCAGATAGCGGATCTCCGGTGACTCCGTACCCGGGTGGTAATACGGCGGAAGGTAGGGGTTCTCCTCGAGCTGTGCGTCGCTGAGCGGGATCTTCATCGCATCGCGGAAGTCTTTAAGGTCCTGCAGCGCAAGCTTTTTCATCTGATGGGTGGCATTGCGACCTTGGAAGTGCGAGCCAAGCGTGTAGCCCTTGATGGTCTTGGCCAGGATCACCGTCGGCTGGCCCTTGTGCTCCATCGCCGCCCGGTAGGCTGCGTACACCTTGCGGTAGTCGTGGCCGCCGCGTTTGAGGTTCCAGATGTCGTCGTCGCTCATGTTCTGTACCAACGACTTGGTTCGCGGGTCGCGGCCGAAGAAGTGCTCCCGCACATAGGTGCCGTTGTTGGCCTTGTAGGTCTGGAAGTCACCATCGGGTGTGGTGTTCATCAAATTCACCAGGGCGCCGTCCTTGTCGGCGTGCAGCAGGGCATCCCACTCGCGGCCCCACACCACCTTGATGACGTTCCAGCCGGCGCCGCGGAAGAAGGACTCCAACTCCTGAACGATCTTGCCGTTGCCGCGCACCGGCCCGTCGAGTCGTTGCAGGTTGCAGTTGACGACGAAGGTCAGGTTGTCCAGGCCTTCGAGCGCGGCGACGTGGGCCAGGCCGCGACTTTCCGGCTCGTCGGTCTCACCATCGCCGAGGAAGGCCCACACATGCTGGTTCGAGGTGTCCTTGATGCCACGGTCATGCAGGTAGTGGTTGAACCGGGCCTGATAAATCGCGTTCATCGGACCCAGACCCATCGACACCGTGGGGAACTCCCAGAAGTCGGGCATCAGCCGCGGGTGCGGGTAGGACGGCAACCCGCCGCCGGGGTGGGAGTGCTCCTGACGGAAGCCGTCCATCCGGTCCGCCGACAGCCGGCCCTCCAGGAAGGCGCGGGCGTAGATGCCGGGGGAGGCGTGTCCCTGGATGAAGATCTGATCGCCGCCGCCGGGGTGGGATTTGCCGCGGAAGAAGTGATTGAAACCCACCTCGTAGAGCGAGGCCGAGGAGGCGTAGGTGGAGATGTGGCCGCCCACGCCGACGCCGGGGCGCTGGGCGCGGTGCACCATGATCGCGGCATTCCACCGGATCCAGCGGCGGTAGCGGCGTTCGACCTCCTCGTCGCCGGGAAACCACGGCTCCAACTCGGTCGGGATGGTGTTGACGTAGTCGGTCGAGGTCAGGGCGGGGATTGCCACACGCTGCTCGCCGGCGCGCTCAAGCAGGCGCAGCATCAGGTAGCGGGCCCGGGCCGGGCCGGAGCGGGACAGCAGGTCGTCGAACGACTCCAGCCATTCCGAGGTCTCGTCGGGATCGATATCGGGCAGATACGACGCCACACCGTCGCGGATGACCCTGACCCGATCGGATTCTCTCGGGCCACCTGAGCTTTGACTGCGGTCAGGGCGTGCGTACTGGGTGGTCAACTTCGCTCCTCGATATCCGGTGGAGGTAATGCCCGTCCTATCGTGCCGTACCCGCGGCACTCGCGACGCATAGTGCATGAGACGGCACGGGAAATTCATGCTGACGCGAAGTGGGCCGGTCAGGCGGTAACGTCTGCGTCTGTGCTGATGGGATCTGCGCGCGGGGGGCGCATCGCCGGACTGCTGGCCACCTGTGCCGCGGTCGTCGTCCTTGGTGTGGCCGGATGCACGTCGGTCACCCGGGGGGATCCGACGGCCAACGCAGGAGACGCCCCCGCCTACCGGACGTCGATGTCGGTGTCCTCATCGCAATCGGCAGCCAGCAGCAGTGCCCGGGAATCGGAACGGCAGGCGTCGTTGACGACCGCCGCCATGCACTCCAGTTGCGACACGCTGTCGTCCACCAGTGCCGACGCGATCGAAGCCGTCAATGCCTATGTCAGCGCTTACAACGAGGAAGGCGGCGACGTCGAGAGCACGGAGTCCCCGGCTGTCGACGCGCTGATTCGTAGTGCCGAGGCGGTCGACGCCAGCATCAGCGATGTGATGCCCCCCGAGCTCGTCGACGCCCTCGCCGGGTGGGTAGATGGCGCCCGATCGACCGCCGAGGCGATCAGCAGTCGGGTCGCGCCCAGCGAGTTCAACCAGGTTATCGGTGACCTCAATGACGCGAGGTCTGTGGCGTCAACCCTCTGCGACGCGACGTACTAAGTAGCGGCATGCGACGATATTGCCCAAGACAGCCGGTCTGAGAGATGAAGGAGGTTCCGAGGGTGGTCACCGCGGGTGACAGCGGACGTGGCTTTGCTCAACGACTGGGCATCCACCGCGATCAGATCGTTCAGGAGTTGGGCTGGGACGAGGACTCCGACGATGACCTGCGGGCCGACGTCGAGGAGGCCTGCGGCACCGAACTTCTCGACGAGGATGCCGACGAGGTGATCGACGTCGTTCTGCTGTGGTGGCGCGATGGCGATGGCGACCTCGTGGACCGACTGATGGATGCGATCACTCCGTTGGCCGAAGATGGTGTCATCTGGGTGCTGACACCCAAGACCGGGAAACCGGGGCACGTGCAGCCGGCCGATATCGCCGAGGCGGCGCCCACCGCCGGGCTGATGCAGACATCGTCGGCCAATCTGGGCGACTGGGGTGGCAGTCGGCTTGTACAACCGAAATCCAAAGCAGCAGGGAGACATTCATGACACTGGCAGTGGGAGCCGAGGCGCCGGACTTCACCCTCAAGGATCAGGACGGCCAGCCCGTCGCGCTCAGTGACTTCCGGGGTAGGAAGAATGTATTGCTGGTCTTCTTCCCCCTGGCCTTCACCGGTATCTGCCAGGGCGAGCTCGACGAGGTGCGAGACAACCTTCCGGACTACGACAACGACGACACCGCCGTCGTGGCCGTGTCGGTGGGTCCTCCTCCGACGCACAAGATCTGGGCAACCGAGAGCGGCTTCACCTTTCCGGTGTTGTCGGACTTCTGGCCGCACGGTGCCGTCGCGCAGGCCTACGGTGTATTCAACTCCGACGCGGGATTCGCCAATCGCGGCACGTTCGTCATCGACCGCTCCGGCGTGGTGCGCTTCGCCGAGATGAACGAGCCGGGTGAGGCTCGCGACCAGAAGGTGTGGACCGACGCGCTGTCAGCGCTGAAGGCCTGATTCTGGACTTCCGGTCCGCCTTCGCGAGACCGGGGCACGGGCGTGTAGCTCAGTGGTAGAGCTCTGGTTTTACACACCAGCGGTCGGCGGTTCGATACCGTCCACGCCCACTCGATGTGCGGCCTCGGGAGCCTGACCTGTGCGACGTCAATCGCATAACATCGCCTCATGAGCATGCAGTGGCAGCCGCCGTTGCCGCCGTTGCCAGCGCCGGTGCACCGCCCACCCCTTCGACGGTCCTGGTTGCCCGCGGCGATCATCGGATCGGCGATCGTTATCGCAGCCGGGTTGGTGGCCGGGGCGCTGATACTCAAGGATCGAACGGTTTCCGACGGCGCGGGCACCTGCCAGGCGTGGACCCAGACGCGTCAGACCCTGCGGTCCATTCCGGCTCTGCCGCAGGACTGGAACTGGAGTACCCCGAACATCGACAACTACATCAGGATCCAGAATGCTCCGGTGGGGAAAGCACTCGAGGTGTTCGAGCCTGAGATCGCCGATGATCCCGCTGACGTGGCGCAGGCGGCCCGGGACTATGTGGCGGCGCGACGTCATCAGATGCAGTCGCTGACCAACCACACCTATGTGGCTGCCGACGGCGTTTCGGTGGATACCGCGTTGGGAAACCTGAACCGGCTCTGCGGGATTCAGGATAATGGCCGACCAATCTGACGCACTTATCTGAGCCGCGACTACACCAGGGTCGTCAATCCAGCAGGGTGAGCCGGCGCAGCACCTCGGCCCCCAGGTCGCGGGAGTTGACTTCCGCCAGCGAGACCCGGATCTCCACGGGGTGCTCGGTCTCATCTGAACCCAGGTAGGACGCCGCGATAAGCGCCTCGACAGGGGAGCGCCGATAGGCGCGGGCCACGCTGATCACCGTCTCGGCCTTGGGTCGGGTTTTGCCGTGCAGCCAGTTGCAGACCGACAAGCGGCCGACGCCGATCCGTTCGGCGATCTGCGCCTGGGTGGCGCCCCCGCTGATCCGGCGCACATACTCCGGCC
>JBAXIR010000068.1:0-14014 GCA_037138275.1 Mycobacteriaceae bacterium
CTCTTCGCGCGAGCGCTCATCGGTGCCTTCTTCTCTTCGCGCGAGCGCTCATCGGTCCACGCCGCCCATGACCGGATCGATGCTCGCGACAGCGGCGATCACATCGGCGACCATGCCGCCTTCGCACATCGCTGCCACCGCCTGCAGATTGGTGAAGCTGGGGTCGCGGTAGTGCACCCGGTAGGGCCGGGTTCCGCCGTCGGAGACCATGTGCACCCCGAGTTCGCCGCGCGGTGACTCCACGGCGGTGTACACCTGTCCGGCCGGCACCCGGATGCCCTCGGTGACGAGCTTGAAGTGGTGGATCAGACCCTCCATCGAGGTGCCCATGATCTTGGCGATGTGTTCCGGCGAGTTCCCGAGGCCGTCCGGGCCGAGTTGGAGGTCCGCCGGCCAGGCCAACTTCTTGTCCTCGATCATCACCGGACCCGGCTCCAGGCGCTGCAGGCACTGTTCGACGATCTTCAGCGACTCGCGCATCTCGCCGATGCGAATCAGGTAGCGGCCATAGCAGTCGGCGCCGGTATCGGTGACGACGTCGAAGTCGTACGTCTCGTAGCCGCAATAGGGTTGGGTTTTGCGAAGGTCGTGCGGCAGGCCGGTGGAGCGCAGTACGGCGCCGGTCATACCCAGCGCCATACAGCCCGTCAGATCCAGGTAACCGACGCCCTGGGTGCGGGCTTTGAAAATGTAATTCTCGGTCATCAGCTCTTCGAGTTCGGTGAGCCGTCCGGGAAGGATCTTCAACAGGTCGGCAACGCGGGACTTGCCGTCCTCGGGCAGGTCGGCGGCCAGGCCGCCGGGCCGAATGAAGGCGTTGTTCATCCGCAACCCGGTGATGGCCTCGAAGACCTGCAGGATCAGTTCGCGTTCCCGGAACCCGAAGAACATCACCGTCATCGCGCCGAGTTCCATACCGCCGGTGGCAAGTGCGACCAGGTGCGAGGAAATGCGGTTGAGTTCCATCAGCATCACCCGGATCACCGAGGCGCGTTCCGGGACGTCGTCGGTGATCCCGAGCAGTCGTTCCACGCCCAGGCAGTAGGCGGTCTCGTTGAAGAACGGCGACAGGTAATCCATCCGGGTCACGAACGTCACACCTTGGGTCCAGGTGCGGTATTCCAGGTTCTTCTCGATGCCCGTGTGCAGATAGCCGATACCGCAACGGGCCTCGATGACCGTCTCGCCTTCGATCTCCAGGATCAGCCGCAGGACACCGTGCGTCGACGGGTGCTGCGGACCCATGTTGACCACGATGCGTTCACCGGCCAGACCCTCGCGGGCAGCGGAGACGATCTCGTCCCAATCCTGGCCGCCGAGGGTGATGACGTTCTCGTCGATGCTCATCAGTGGTACGACCTTCGCTGGTCGGGTGGCGGGATTTGGGCGCCATGATATTCCACCGGGACCCCGCCGAGGGGATAGTCCTTGCGCTGCGGGTGGCCAACCCAGTCGTCGGGCATCTCGATGCGGGTCAGGCCCGGGTGGCCGTCGAAGATGATGCCGAAGAAGTCGTAGGTCTCACGTTCGTGCCAGTCGCAGGTCGGGTACACCGAAAACAGCGACGGGATATGCGGATCCGCGTCCGGGCAGGTGACCTCGAGTTGGATCCTGCGATTGTGGGTGATCGACAGCAGCGGGTAATACGCATGCAGCTCGCGGCCGAAGTCGTCGGGGTAGTGCACACCCGAGACGCCGCAACACAATTCGAACCGCAGCAGTTCATCATCGCGCAGTGCGGACGCGACACTCGGCAGGTGTTCGCGAAGGATGTGGAAGGTGATCTGGTCGCGGAAGACGACGATGCGCTCGACAGCGGCGTCGAATGCCTCGGTGCCAAGCACCTCGACGAGCCGATCAGTCACCTCGTCGAAATAGCCGCCGTAGGGACGGTCGGTGCTCCCGGACAGCGCGACCGGGCGGACCAGGCGGCCGTAGCCGGAGGTATCGCCGCTGCCGTTGATTCCGAACATGCCGCGACGCACGCCCGGGGCGTCCTGTTCGGTCACCGCAGCAGACCCTTGAGTTCGAGGGTGGTGGGGGCGGCCAGGGCGGCCTTCTCGGCGGCGGCCACCGCCTCGGCGCGGTGCACACCCAGGGGCATCTCGGCGATCTTGGCGTGCAACGCCAGGATGGCGTGCAACAGCATCTCCGGCCGCGGCGGGCAGCCGGGCAGGTAGATGTCCACGGGCACAACGTGATCAACGCCCTGAACCACCGCATAGTTGTTGAACATGCCGCCACTGGAGGCGCACACGCCCATGGCCAGCACCCACTTCGGCTCAGCCATCTGGTCGTAGACCTGGCGCAGCACCGGGGCCATCTTCTGGCTGACCCGCCCGGCCACGATCATCAAATCGGCCTGCCGCGGGGTGGCAGAGAACCGCTCCATGCCGAAGCGGGAGATGTCATAGCGCGGTGATGCCGTCGCCATCATTTCGATTGCGCAGCAAGCCAATCCGAATGTGGCCGGCCACAGTGACCCCTTGCGGGCATACCCGGCGACTTTCTCCACCGTGGACAGCAGGATGCCGGCCGGTAGTTGTTCTTCTAGTCCCACTCGAGCCCGCCTCGGCGCCACACGTAGGCGTATGCGACGAACACGGTGGCCATGAAGATCGCCATCTCAACAAGCGCGAAGGTGCCCAGCCGGTCGAAGGACACCGCCCAGGGGTAAAGGAACACGATCTCGATATCGAAAACGATGAACAACATCGCGGTCAGGTAGTACTTGATCGGGAAGCGCTGACCGAGTTGATCGCCGGCGAAGGGCTCGATACCGCACTCGTAGGCGTCCAGCTTGGCGCGGTTGTACCGTCGGGGGCCGACGAGGAGTGCGGTCGCCACCGAGAAGATGGCGAAGACAGCGGCGATGACCCCCAGCACCAGGATCGGCGTGTAGAGATTCATCTTGCTGTTCTACCCCTCGTTTGGGCCCACGGACGTGGTGTGAGACAAAGAGTAGCGAAGGTCACCCCGCGGGTGCTCGCATCAGGCCAACAACTGCCTCACCGAGCCGAATCGGGTCGATCGGATGTGGCACCGCGGCCTCGGCGCGTGACCAACTGGCCAGCCAGGCGTCGTCGGCGCGGCCGGTGAGCACCAGCACCGGCGGGCAGTGATCGATCTCGTCCTTGAGTTGTTTGGCAATTCCCATGCCGCCGACCGGGGAGGCCTCGCCGTCGAGGATGACCAGATCGAACCCGCCGGCGTCCAGCAGCGTGATCACCATCGGTCCGGTCGCCACGTCGGTGTAGGTCAGCTCGGGAAGTCCGGGATGGATGCGGGTACCGAGGGCGAGTCGAACCTGTTCGCGGGTGCGGGCATTGCTGCTGTACACCAGGACGTGCAATGGCTGCTGGCTGGGCATACGGGCGATGCTAGACCAAGCTGCTGCCGGTTCGACCCTTTCGGCGTAGCCGCTATGCCTTGCTGAAGGCGGCTTCGGCGGTCAAGGTGATGCCGGCTGGAATCATGCCCATGGTGTTGCCGCTGATGCCCCACTTCGTCCGGTCGACCGTCGTGCGCGCGGTCACCTGCACGGTGCCGTCTCCGAGTGGGGTGACGGTGGCGGTCAGCGATATCGGCAGCGTGGTGCCCCGGACGCTCAGGGTTGCGTTCAGGTCCCCGTCGGGTCCGACGCCGCTGACCTCGACGGTGATCTCGGGGAAGTGCTCGGTGTCGAAAAAGTCGGCCGACTGCAGGTGCTCGTCCCGCTTTTTGATACCGGTTTTCATCGAGGCCACCCCAATCCGAAGGTGGCCGGATATCGCACCGTCGGCGGCCACGCTGCCTTCGCCGGTGATGTCGGTGAAACGGCCGTTGACCGGGACCAGTCCCCACAGCGTTTTGCTGCCGAACATGATCGAGGAGCGATCCGGCACCAGGGTCCAGTTGCCGGTGGTCGCGGGATCGGCGAGCACGCGTTGCAGTGTCATTTCAGCTGATCGTAGGCCTCATCAGGGGTGCCAGATCGGCCGGATCCAGGTACTCGTCGATCCGGGTGATCAGCCCGTCCACGCTGACCTTGACCACCAGGCAGGCCCGAAATGACAGCGGGGTGCCCGTTGTGTCTGCCGCGTGCACGGTGTGCTGCTGAACGAAACCGCCGAGGAAGACCTGGCGGTCGAGCACCTCGTAGCGCCGATCGGTCGTGCTCTCGACGAACCACGCGATCACCTTCAGCGCACGTGCCTTGTCGCGGGCGGGACCGCCACCCAGGCGCCACACGGTGACGTCGTCGGACCACAGGCCGGCCAGGGTCGCGCCGTCGCCGACCTCGATGGCGGCGAACATCCGGTCGGCGATGTCGCTGTTGCGTGCTGATGTCATGGTGCTCCTATCCGGTGATATCACTGATTGTCCCGGAACGAGTACCTGCGGCGCCGACTGGAGGACGAACGTGCGCCCGGTTCACGCGTCGTAGCCGGGGTGGGAGACCGCTAACCGGTGCCGGACTAGTTCACGCAGGCAACTCATGACCTCGGCGTCGCGGCCATCGAGGTCACCGGCGCGGATAGCGGCAGCGAGTGCGTCCTCGTCTTCGTAACCCAATGAGGCCAGAGCGGCTTGGGGAGCGTCGGCCTGGGAATCGAGCAGTTCGCGTTCGACGATCCGCAGCGCATTGGCCGCGACGCGGGCGTGGAAGTTGACCGCGCCGGTGGTGGCGGATCGCACCTCGCCGTCGAGGAATTCGGCGACGGCGGCGACGAGCTCGGCGGCGCTGGGCCTGCCGTGCAGTTCGCTCGCCCTGTCGGTTTCGCTCACCGGGCCTCCTCCAGCAGATCCAGGATGTCCCACTCGGTTTCGCAGACCCGACGGCCGATGGTGGCCAACTCCACCGACCGGGTCTGACCGGACAGGTGCCGCTCGGCTTGGTACCGGCAGATGATTCCCCACTTCAGCGTGCCCAGTACCTGCCACCAGCGCAGCGCGGCCCGGTCGACGGGTGTTCCGCCTGCCCGCTCGTAGGCGGTGACGAAGTCCTCGATGCTGCCCAACCCGCCCGCGGCGAGTTCGGCCGGTGCGCCGAACCGCCAGGCCCGCACACAGAACCAGGCAAGGTCCTCGTGGACATCGCCGATGTGGACTGCTTCCCAGTCCAGTACCGCCGCCAGGGTCGAGCCGTCGACGATCAGGTTGCCCATCCGAAAGTCGCCGTGCACCAGCGCGCGCCGGCCCGGTTGTGGACGGTTGGCCGCCAGCCAGCGAAACGCCCACTCGAATGTCGCGGTGGTGTCGCCCAACTCATCGAGCCGTTGGCGCCACTCGGGGAGTTCGTCGCGTTCGACGAGTTCGGCCACGTCGGTACGTGCCCGGTGGATGGCGGCCAACGCCTGCGCGCACTGTTCCAGCAGCACCGCGCTACCGCTGTCGTCGAGGTTGCGCTGAATGCGTCGGACGATGGTCTCGCCGGCGACCTCGTCGCAGATCAGAAATGGATTGCCCAGTGCCGCAAAGGAATTTGAGGCGGCGACGATATGCGGTACTGGAGCTCCGGCTTCGGCCGCTGCCTGCTGGACGGCAGCTTCGAGTTCCATTCCAGCGAAGCGGTTGTCCACTGGAGCGGCGCGGAGGATCAGCCGTCGGCGCTCCGCGGTGGTGACGGCGTCGAAGGAGTAAGTGGTTCGACTGGCACCGCCGGTGAGGGTCTGCAGATTCTCGACAGCCACATCGTCGCCGAGAATCGGCCGCAGAACGCCCGCGAGTTCGTCGATCACACCTGTTCTTTTCTTGGCTGACCGAACTTGAACATCCGTTGGGCGACCCGGCGCATCTGGATTTCCTCGGCGCCCTCGGTGATCCGGTAGCGGCGGTGGTGACGGTAGATGTGCTCGAAGGGTTCATGGCGGCTGTACCCGATGCCGCCGTGCACCTGCATGGCGCGGTCGGCGGCCTCGCACACCAGACGGTTGGCGCGGTAATTGGCCATCGACACCTTGTCGGACACCTCGAGGTGGTGGTTGCGGTCCAGTTCCCAGGCGGCGTAGTAAACGAGAAGCCGCACCATCTGGGCTTCGGTCTGCAACTCCACCAGCGGCCACTGGATGGCCTGGTTGACCGCCAGTGGTTTACCGAACGTGACGCGCTGCGAGGCGTAGTCGACGGCGCGGTCAATGCAGTATTGCGCGGCACCCAGGCTGCTGGCGGCCTGTCGAATCCGGTTCTCGTGCAGGAAGGTCTGGGCGACCTCCAGGCCGCGGCCGACCTCACCGAGCACGGCGTCGGCGGGGATTCGCACATCGCGCAGTTCCACCTCGCCGTGGTCGCTGGGCATGTTGAACGTCCACCAGTAGAACGGCACCTCGAATCCCTTGCTGTCGCAGGGCACCAGGAAGGCGGTGATGCCCAGCGCCTGACCCGGATCACCGGAGGTACGCGCGAACACCAGGTCGTGGGTGGCGCGGTGCACGCCGGTGTTCCATCGTTTGGAGCCGTTGATTACCCACTCGTCGCCGACTAACTCGGCGGTGGTCTCCAGCCAGGTGGCGTCGCTACCGTGGTCGGGTTCGGTGAGCCCGAAGGCCATGGACCGCTTGCCGGTGAACATGGCCTCGATCCACTCGGACTTCTGCTCCTCGGTGCCGAACCGGTCCATCATGATCACCTGCGGGAAGTTGCCGATGATCGACGACTCGTCCTGCAGGTCGTTATGCAGACCAAGCCCTTTGTGCGCCAGGTGTTCCCGGATCACCGCCATATCGAGGTTGGTGCCGTCCCGGCCGCCGAACTTCGACGGCAACCCGTAGCGCAGCCAACCGGCCGCATCGGCACGACGGCGCATCTCGTCGAGCAGGTCCTCCCAGTCCCGGTTCGGCACGCCGCCGTTCTCGAGATCGGTGCGGGCGAATTCGCGGCGCCGGTCGAAGTACTGCATGTGTTCACGTTCCAGCGGCTTGATCTCCGCTTCAATGAACGCGTCCATCTCGGCCAGCAGCGCCGGAAGGTGTTCGGGCACAGTAAAATCGGTCATGGTGAAATCACCTATTCTGTCGTCGATTGACCGTAGAGGGTCTTCTGCCAGATCGTGGATAGTGTGCTCACGGCCGCGGCGTCGGACAGTCCCTCGGACACACTGACGCTGGTGAACCGCTCGAAGAGCAGGGCGATCGCCAACGCGATGTGGTCGGCATCCAAGTCGGCGGCGTACCCCTGCTGCTTGGCTCGGCGCACCGAGGCTCCGACGATATCTGTTCCGAACTGGCGGAATCGCCTCTGCAGCAACCCGAACCGTGCCTGCGCCGTGGCGAGCTGGTCGACGGCGACCATGATGCCGATATTGGGTTTGAACATGTCCCAATAGACACCCACTGCGGAGACAAAGAAGTCGCTGTCGTCGGGAATCCCGGGGAGGTCGACGACCTCGCGAAGGAAAGACTCCGCCAACACTGCCAGCAGGTCTTCCTTATCGGTGAAGTAGCGGTAGAACGACGCCGGGGATCTGCCGGCCGCAGCGGTGATATCGGCCAGCGTGGTGCCGTGAAAGCCGCGTTCGGCGAACAGCTTTCGGCCGGCATCTTCTATCGACTGGCGGGTCTGGCGGCCCTTGCTGCTCAGCGGCCGGTCAATGTCGACGGCGGTCACGTCAGCCCCGCAGCCGGTCGCCGGCACGCAGCAGTGCGCTGGGCAGGTCGTGGCCGACCGCGGTGCGGGCGACCCGGGCCGCCTCGATCGCGGCATCAAGGTCGATGTCGACGCCGACTCCGCTGTCGCGCAGCAGATACACCAGGTCCTCGGTGGCGATATTGCCGCTTGCACCCGGCGCGAATGGGCAGCCGCCCAGGCCGCCGATCGAGGAGTCCAGTCGGGTGACGCCGGCGCTGACCGCAGCCCAGGCGCTGGCCAGTCCGGTGCCGCGGGTGTTGTGGAAGTGCGCGCCTAGCGGCCGGTCCCCGATACGAGGACGAACCTGGGCGACAAGGGACGTGACCCGGCCCGGCGTCGCGGTGCCGATGGTGTCGGCGATCGCCAACCGGTCGGCGCCGAATTCACACGCGGCGTCGACGATGTCGAGCACCCGTTGCGGCGGCGTGGGTCCGTCGAAGGGGCAGTCCCAGGAGGTGGAGATGATGACCTCGACGCTGACACCGGCGTCGCGGGCGATCGCGGTGATATCGGCGATCTGTTCGGCGGCCTCGGCACTGCTGCGACCGACGTTGGCGCGGCTGTGTCCGTCGGCGGCGGAGACCACGTACTCCACCGATCGGAATCCGGCCGCGATGGCGCGCCGTGCCCCGTTCGGGCTGGCGACCAGTGCCGAGAATTCGATATCGGGGTAGTCGCTCAGTGCGGCCGCTAGTTCGGGTGCGTCGGCGAGCGCGGGCACCTTCGACGGTGAGACGAATGCGGTGGCCTCGACCTCGCGCACGCCGGTGGCGGCGATGGCAGCGAGCATGTCGAGCTTGGCCGACAACGGAATCGGGGATTCGATTTGCAGTCCGTCGCGCAGTGCGACCTCGCGGATCGTGACGTGGGACGGCGTGCTCACAACACTCCCTGTTCGATCAGATTGGTGAGTTCCTCGGAACCTAAGCCCAGTAGTCGGCCGTACACCTCGTCGTTGTGCTGTCCGGGCCGCGCGGGCCCCGCGCTGCGCACCCCGCCCGGTGTTGCCGACAGCACCGGCACCACACCGGGGCCCAGTACGGTGCGCCCGGCGGCTTCGTCGTAGTGCTCCACCAGCATGCCGCGGGCCTGGAACTGCGGATCGCGCACCACGTCGGCGACGGTGTTGATCGGTCCGGCGATCACCCCGGCGGCACTGAGGGTGTCGATGATGTCCTCGGGCTGCCGATGGACGGCCCACTCGCCAATGATGGCGTCGATCTCATCCTGATTGCGGCCCCGCGCGACGTGGTCGACGAAGCGCTCGTCGGTCGCCAGATCAGGTCGGCCCATCGCCTCACACAGCCGGCGGAAGACGGTGTCCTGGTTAGCGGCGATCACCACCCAGCTGTCATCGGCGCTGCGGTAGATATTGGATGGCGCGATACCTTCCAGCCGGGTGCCCGACGGTCCGCGAATCACTCCGCCCGCGTCGTAGTCGGGGATGGTGGACTCCTGCACGGCGAGGCATGCCTCGGTGAGTGCGACGTCGACGACCTGACCTTCGCCGGTGACGGTGCGCCGATAGAGCGCGGCCAGCGCACCCTGGGCGGCGAACATCCCGGCCAAGGTGTCACCGAGAGACAGGGCGAGCCGCGGTGGGGGCCCGCCGGGGAACCCATTCATATGTCGCAGCCCGCTGACCGCCTCCGCCACCGAGGCGTAACCGGCCTTACCGGAATTCGGTCCGGTCTGGCCGTATCCCGACACCCGCACCAGAACGATGCCCGGATTACGTTCGCGCAGAACGTCATAGCCGAGGTTCCACTTCTCCAGTGTTCCGGGCCGGAAGTTCTCCACGATGATGTCGGAGCGTTCGGTGAGGTCCAGGAAGAGTTCCCGGCCGCGGGGTGTGCGCAGGTCGAGGGTGACGCATTTCTTGTTGCGGGCGTGCACGGTCCAGAAGAAATGGTGTCCGTCTACTTCGGCCTGACCCCAGGTGCGGATCGGATCGGGGGAGCCGGGTGGCTCGACCTTGATGACCTCGGCGCCCATGTCGGCGAGCAGGCGGGCACCGAACGGTCCGGAAATCAGCGTGCCGATCTCGAGCACACGGATGCCGTCCAGGGCGCCGGGCGCTGTCACTTCGCTGCTCCGGAAAAACCATGCCGGCCAAGCCAATCGGTGATCACACCGACCGCCTGCTTCAGCGTCTCGCGCTGCTCGGTACCGGCGTAGTAATGGTTGGCGCCGGCGATTTCGTGCATCTCCTTATCGGGGTGCCCAATGGCTTCGAACAGCCGTCGGGTGTGGCTCGGTGTGCAGGCGTCGTCGGCGAGGTTGCCGATCACCAGGGTGGGCACGGTGATATCGCGACCGCAGACCACGCCATCGCCACGGGCGTCGTCGTAACTCCATTGGGACAGCCAACTGCGCAGCGAGCAGAACCTGGCCAGTCCGATGGGCGAGTTGTTCACGATCCGCGGGTCACCCAGATAGCAGCTGCCGGGTTCGCGGTCGTTGGGATCGACCGCCGGATCAAGCCAGCGCGGGTCGGCCATGGTGCCGTGTACGACGAAGCAGAACTCCTCGTCTGCGCGTCCCTGGGCCTCCAGCGCGGCCAGTTTGTCCCTAACCCACCTGGTGATTCGGCGGTTGCGGTCGATTTGGGCCTGCCGGTACCGGTCGAGGAACTCAGGCGTGTACGGCGGCTGGTTCGGGTTGTCCGGGTTGTAGAGGTCGAGTTCGGAATCGCGCTTACCCGGGTCGGACTCGTCGAGGATCGAGGCGTCCAGCCATTCGGTGAGCGTGCCGTGCCGGCTGATGTGGGCGGCGAGCAGCATGATGCCGTCGGCCGGTGGTAGGTCCAAGACGGGCGCCTGCTGTTGGTAGTAGAGGGACAGTGATCCGCCGCCACTCCAGCCGGCCAGCACTACCTTCGAGTAGCCCAGGCGGTTCTTGGCGTCGGTGATGACCTCGCCGAGATCCTCGACCACCTTCTCCATGATCAGGTTGGAGTCGGTGCCGCGGTAGCGGCTGCCCGCGTAGATGACGTGGTGCCCGGCCCGGGCCAGGGCGTTGACCATCGGAAGGTACGCGCCGCCACCGATCGGGTGCATGAGCACCAGCACGGTATCTGACGGTGTCTCCGGCTGCAGCAGATAGCACTCCAGCACCACCAGCTCGGCAACCCCGCCGTAGACGTCCCGAACGCCCGAAGTGTTCTGGAAGGCAACCAGATACGGAACCCGCTCGTAGTTGTGCCGACTCACGAGTGTTGCGCAAGATCATGAGCCAGCACTTCGGGCGACGGCGTCAGGCGCTGCCGGGTGTCGACGGCGATCACCTTCCAGTCCACCCGGGAGTAATCGTCGAACTTGCGCCGGGCCCGTTCGCGGGCCTTCTCCGGAGCGCCGTGGTGCACACCCTGCGGGGCGTGGCTGATGAGTCCCGGCGGCATCGGGATGCCGTAGAGCGTGCCGCCGTGAAAGAACGCGATCTCGTCGAAGTCGACATTGCGGTGATACCACGGTGTGCGTTCGGTGCCCGGCACACCCTCGGCCGGTTTGGGCAGGAAGTTGCAGACGTACACCCCGGTTGCCTCCATGAACAGATGCACCATGGGTGGCAGGTGCACGCTGTCCGACGTCACGACGTGGTAGTCCTCGATGTTGAAGGTGAAGGGAAAGTTGTCGCCCTGCCAGCCGTCGACGTCGAGCGGATTGTGTTCGTAGAACAGCGAAGTCGTCTCCACTCCGTCGACGCCCCGGTGCATCAACCGCACCTCGTATTCGGTGCGGTCGTCGTCCTCGATCGCCTCGGGCTCGGGAACGGTGGCTAGCGACGGATCGAACGGCCAGTGCCGGCCCAGGGGACCGGGTGGGGGAGTGCGGAACTCGTCGGTGGCTTCGATCATGAGCCAGGTGTTCTCGCTGGGATTTCCCCCTGGCAGCTGCCGCCATGTGCACGCCTTCGGGATGTAGATCCAATCGCCGGTGCGGTAGTCGAGCGGACCGAACTCGGTTTCCAGTCGACCGGACCCCTGGTGCACGAAGCACAACAGGTCGCCATCGATATAGCGGATATAGAAAGGCATGGCCTCAGTCCGGCGGCTCAACGAGATACGGCAATCGGCGTTGGAGAACAGCAGCATCGGTGCGCCCGCGGCGTCAGTGGCGTCACCGGGTTTCAACTGATCGGCCAGCACGTCCACCGGCCGTAGCGGGCCCACCGCCCGGAACTGGGTCGGGTCGTGTCGCCGGTACATGCTGGCGGTGCGGCCGGTGAAGCCGCCGCGACCCAATTCGTCATCTTTGAGGCCGTTCAGATCGGCGTGCAGTCGCGGTGGCGTGGTGCCTTTGCGAAGGTGAACGAAGGATTCCATAGCAGCTCCCAGGGTCGGCCGGTCGGCAAAACTGAAGCTGACTTTAGTTTTCGTCCAGCGCTCTGACAAGGGTGTTCGTCGCTGGACGGCGCGTTGGATTTTCGCTGGCCCGAGGGGCCGTGTTTTACTCATTTCTTACAGTCCGACAATCGGGAAAAGAAAGCTGGGGTTGACGGGTGAAGTCTGTCTTGGACAAGGTGCGTAACTGGTCGCGCCGAGTGGCGGTCGCAGCGGTTGCGGCCGCGGCACTGCCGGGCCTGGTGGGCCTGGTGGGCGAGTCGGCCACAGCGAGCGCGTTCTCGCGGCCCGGCCTTCCGGTCGAGTACCTCGATGTTCCGTCCGCGAGCATGGGCCGCACCATCCGGGTTCAGTTCCAAAGTGGCGGCAATAACTCGCCGAACGTCTGGCTGCTCGACGGTCTGCGCGCCCAGGAGGACTTCAACGGCTGGGATATCAACACCCAGGCGTTCGAGTGGTACCTGGACTCGGGCCTGTCGGTCTCGATGCCGGTTGGTGGACAGTCCAGCTTCTACGCGGACTGGTACCGGCCCGCCTGCGGCAAGGCCGGCTGCTCAACTTATAAGTGGGAGACCTTCCTGACTCAGGAAGCGCCGGCGTGGTTGCAGGCCAATAAGGACGTGCGGCGCACCAATAATGCCGCGATCGGTCTGTCGATGGCCGGCTCGGCCTCGATGAGCCTGGCGGCCTGGCACCCGGACCAGTACATCTACGCCGGGTCGATGTCGGGCTTCCTCAACCCCTCTGAGGGTTGGTGGCCCGGCCTGATCAACGTCTCGATGGGTGATGCCGGCGGCTACAAGTCCAACGACATGTGGGGCCCGTCCAGCGATCCGGCCTGGCAGCGCAACGACCCGATGGTCCAGATACCGCGGTTGATCGCCAATAACACCCGCCTCTGGGTGTACTGCGGCAACGGCCAGCCCAACGAGCTCGGTGGCGGCGACGTGCCGGCCACCTTCCTCGAGGGTTTGACCATCCGCACCAACCGCACCTTCCGCGATAACTACCTCGCGGCGGGCGGCACCAACGGTGTGTTCAACTTCCCGGACAACGGGACGCACAACTGGGCCTACTGGGGCCGCGAGCTTCAGGCGATGAAGCCTGATCTGCAGAGGGTTCTTCTCGGCTAGTCAGCGCAACGAAAAGCGGGCCATCGGCACTGAAGCCGGTGGCCCGCTTTCGTTTGTGCGCTGTTCGGTTGTGGCCCAGCCGGATTCAGCCGCCGACCCGGACCACTGCCCGGCCCGAATAGCGTCCGGCCCGAACCTCGTCGATCACCGACACCACGTCGGCCAGATCGACCTCGTGGGTGATGTCGGCGAGGTTCGGTGGCCTGAATACCCCGGCGATTTGCTTCCATAGCGCACGGCGCGGACCAATGGGCATCAGCACCGAGTCGATGCCCAGCAGGGAAACACCGCGCAGGATGAACGGCATCACCGTGGTGTTCAGCGCCGCGCCACCGGTCAGTCCACTGGCGGCGACAGCGCCGCCGTAGTTCAGTGTGCTGAGAACATCGGCCAGGGTGGCTCCGCCGACGCAGTCGACCGCACCAGCCCAGCGGGTCTTGGCCAGCGGTCGGGGTTTGGCGTCGGGGTCGGCGGGCAGGCGCCCGATGACCTCGGACGCGCCCAACTTCTTCAGATGCTCGGCGGCTTCCGGCTTGCCGGTGGAGGCGACGACCTCGTAGCCGGCGGCGGCCAGCAGGTCGACACTGACCGAGCCGACGCCGCCAGTAGCCCCGGTTACCAGGATGGGTCCGTCGTCGGGTGTGATGCCGTGTTCCACTAGGGCCTGAACGCTCATCGCCGCGGTGAACCCGGCCGTGCCGATCGCCGCACCCTCGCGGGTTGTCAGGGACCCGAGGGCGACCACCTGATCGGCGGGCAGTCGCACGTACTCGGCGTAGCCGCCGTGACGCCCGGTGCCGATGTCGTATCCGTGTGCCAAAACCTTTGCCCCGACGGGGAATTCGGCTGAGGTGGACTCGACGACCTCTCCGGTGAGGTCGATACCGGGCACCAGTGGGTACTCCCGCACCACCCCGCCACGGGGCGTCAGTGC
>JBAXIR010000069.1:0-13969 GCA_037138275.1 Mycobacteriaceae bacterium
ACACCCGCGAGCGCATCAAGCTGATGGTCACGGGTCTGCCCGACGCGGTCGCCTACCGGAACGAAGTAGTTCCGGTAGATCGTTCCCGCAGCGGCCGCCATCGCACACGCCGGCCCCTGAGTGCCGTCGTAGATGTAGCCGGTCACACCCCGCTCGGGGGTAACGGTTTCCGAGGTCATTTCCAGCAGGTTGAACTGGGAGGCGACCTGGAACAGTGCACCTTCGTACTCAGGTTCCGAGTGCAGCTTCTGCACATCAGCGACCACGATGCGCGCCGAACTGCGTTGTCCCCGAGCCGGATTGACCCGGGCACGCAGTTCGGCCAGCGTCGGCAGCGTCAGCTCGCCGATGCCGTAGCGCTTGCCGTTGGCCGTCGAGACGAGTTCATCGCCTTCAACTGCCAACCGGCTCTGAACGGCCTCGTAGCCGTCGCTCTCGCTGAACCCGACGAGTTTCTCGAACCAGTCCCGGTTGGTCATGTCAGGCCTCCCTTCGTTGAGCGCGCCGGCGAAGGACCTCGCATTGCTCCTCGGTGTCGGGAACCGGATGGGCCGCCTTGCTGGTTCCGCGACGCAACACCTGCATTCGATCGATCACCGCCGGGTAGCCGACGCCCTCGTTGTCGATGAGCCAGGCGCCCACCACGGTTCCGGTCCGACCCTTTCCACCCCAGCAGTGACAGGTCACCACTCGGTCGGCGTCGAGCTCAGCCTGGATGTAATCGAGGATCCGGTCATAGCTGGCGTCATCGATGACGGAGGTGTCCGGAATGGCGAACCGGCGATAGTTGACATCGGGGCCCAGCAACCCGCTGTAGGGCACCATGGGCTTTCCGCCACCGGCCGGTTCGCGGGCCTCGGTGAGGTCGACGAAGGAGTTCACTCCAGCATCGCGAAGAACCTGAAGCTTCCGCAGGGCCTTCTCCTCGTCCTTGGCGCCGGGATACTCGGTGGCGAGCAAGCGTCCGCGAACGACCCAGTAGCCGTGCACTACCGCGTCGTGCTCCCACGAGGGGTACTGCTGATTGTTGTTGTTAGTCATAGGAATTTTCCTTTCGTAGTCGTGGATGAGGGAATGACCCCGCAGGGTCGACGAACCGGCCCCACGCCACTAGGCGCAGGGCACAGTGCAGCGCTGAGGCTGACGCGACCGCCCGTTACCGCTCCGCGCGGGTCAGCTCGTCGAGCACCGCCTCCAGTTCGACTTCGTCGAGGACTCCCCGCCGATAGGCGGCCTTGGCCATGTCGTGCAGCAGCGGCACGGTGAACCTGCGGCGCGAGCTCTTGCCGAGGCGGACCGGTTCGATCGGTGTGCCGTCTCTGCGAATGAAGATGTTGTTCCGCAGTGCCCACCGGACCCAGTTTTGCGACTTGCGGAATAGCTTCGCTACGTCGGCCGTGCCGAAGTAGGTCATGTCCGCTTCGGCGCTGACGGTCGGCGACGGCGAACCGGCGTTGGCCAATGCTGCGTCAATTTCGGTGCTCAGTGTCTGGACGCCGGCCGCGGCGATGGCAGCGTGGTCGAGAGCATCGACGACCCGGACCTCATGGCGCAGCGCCATGTCGATCGCGTTGTATCCGCCGTCGGCCGGGCATTCAAAGAGGTGCGGGCCCATCCGCAGGGTGAGACCGTGCCGCTGGAGTACAAGGCAGAGCCGGCGAATGTGCTCCTCCCGGCAAAAGTCCTCGCGGGGGTAGGGAATCCAGATATTACGACGGGTGGCAATGGCGTGGCTCAGAGCGGCGACCACCTGCTCAACCTCGGCCAGATCATCGGCCGCAGCGGCCTCCCCGACCTCGAAGGCGAAGATCCCGGAGATGATCACGCCGTGCTCGGCCGCCCGGAGCGCGAACATCTCCGCCTGCTGCTCGGTGGCCGTATCCCCCAGGATAAGCACAGCATCAGTTTTCGTTTGTGTCATCGATCCTCCCCCTTGCTCGACTTGGACGTTGTGGACTCTTTTCGTGTAGTGGTTATTGCGTTTCAGCGCCCGGTATTGCAGCGATCCCCCCGGGGCTGATGCCAGTGTAGCACATCAAATGATATTGCGCGGCTGTAGCGCAATATACTAACCTGGCCCCTGTGCGCGACAACGAAATACCAGATCCGAATGACTCAACGATAGCAGCGGGCACCGACAAGTTCTGCTACGAATTCCCCCGCGCCATCGTCGCCGTGGACACCGCGCTGTTGACCATTCACCCCAAGCGCGGGCTCCTGGTGGTGGAGCTGGAGCGCGGAGACACCGGCAAGTGGGCGCTGCCGGGCACCTTCCTGCGTGACCGCGAGACGCTGGCCGAAGCCGTCGAACGTTCGTTGGACGAGAAACTGGGAGTGCGGGACATCCGGCCGGCACAGTTGAACGTCTTCGACGATCCAAACCGCGATGAGCGCCACTGGGTACTGTCCGTGGCCCACGTCGCGGTGGTCCGCCCCGAACAACTGAAGTCGCTGGGCGAGGGAACTGCGAAGAACATCCGACTCGTCTCGGTGGACCGGCCCGGCGAGCTGGCCTGGGACCACCCCAATATCGTCAAACGCGCCAAGGAATACGTGCGGTCTCGCTATGAAGAGCAACCCGATCCCGACCGGCTGCTGGGCACCACGTTCACCCTGCGCGACCTCCGACTTGTCCACGACGCTGTCGCCGGTTACGACGATCCCTGGGATCGCGATGCCTTTCGTCGCCGGATGCAACAGCTCCTCGTAGCCACCGGCGTGAAATCCGACAGCGGCTCGCGCGGCCGGCCGGCTCAATTGTTCCGCAGACGGTCAGCGCGTGACCGCGCGCTCTAACTCAACCCTCACACCCCTATGCAGTGACGCTCAGCCGCGATCGATCCCTGGGTCGAAAATTGGGGTTCGCCGGACCAATATGTCCTTGCAAAACCTGATATCACCGGCGATATCAAGTCTTGAACAGCATGGTCACCTGCTGGGATATGACATCATCCTCAGCCGACGTCGGCATCCGTGTCGGGAATCCCGAAGATCCTGCGCCGCATCCATTCCAGTTCAGCCTCGCGCTTCAGTCGTGCGCGCTGTTGTGCCGCCGTACTCAGGTGGCGGTATCGCAGGTGCAGGGTATGCAGGGCACGCGCCGTCGTCAGGTTCATGTAGGGGTTCCCACAGCGCTCGCGATAGCGGACGAGGAGTTGCGCATCGGTCTCATCAGCCATCGACGTTTCCCCCAGATTCTCTCTTGCGCGGAAGTTTCCGCGCTCCCATCATCGTGAACCACTTGGTGATGTGGTGCGGCGGCAGCGGCTCCACCACGGCCGGCGGCGGCTCGGCGATCCACCCGCGCAGCGCCTTGCCCTTCCGTGCCTCGATCTCGTCGCTCATGGCACGTCCACATCGAGAGGCAGGTTGAAACCAATCAGCCGGGAGAACGCATCCCACGATGCGGCCAGGCTCGGCACCCACTGTTTCTGCCAGGCCGACAACGGGATATCGGCGAGCGCATCGAATGACGCGGCCAGGCGCGGATACTCGCTATCCCGCCAGGCGTGCAGGCGAGGGTTGCCGCGAGCAAACTCCACCAGCTCGGCGATCTTCTCATCGACGACATCCTCGGGCATCCCACCTCTGATGCCGATCCCGTTCATCAGGCTGTGCCGCCGTTCCGGCGGTACCGCACTCGGGCACCCACCACTTGCGCGTCCCGCCGAACAGCGGGGCCGTGCCAGCTCTTCCCCTGGGGCACCGTGCGGTGGTCGCGCGGTTGCCGGGACGACGGGCCAGGTACCCGAACAGACGTCCACTCGTGAGCTATGCCCATCATACCGGGGAGGGCCGACAACTCTCGATCCCCAAACAACGCATTAGGCTGACCGGCATGAAGATCGTCGTCAACGCCGCCGCCTGCGTGGTACTGGTCGGCGCCGGCCTGTGCGCCACCGCGGCACCGGCCTCGGCATGCCCCAACGGAACCGTGCCCAGCGACTATGCCGGTGTCTGCGTCAGCGGCTCCTCAGGCGGCGGGCAGGCCGTCGCTCCCTCACCGCCGCAAACGGGCGCGGTCTACGGCGGTGGCCCCAACGAATTGCCCACTGTCGATGGCATCCCGTGCACCCCGCAGCACCTCGGCACCTGCATCGGACTATCGATGAGCCAGGGCTGATCGGCGGCTACTTCTCGCTTCGCCAGGCCTCGTTGTAGGTTTCGATGTCTTCGGGATCGTCCATGTCCGCGGCGATCGTCGCCCTGTCGCGCTTGATGGTCAGCCGCAGGGCCGCCCAGATCAGCCCGATGATCACGAGCGCGGAGAAGATAATGATGAGGGGCGCGGAGTTCACTGGAAACATCCTCATATTCGTCCGGTCGGCGCCCATCGCGCCGTGCGCAGACCACGATAACGACGAGGCCGAATTCGCGTAGCGGTTTCGCGGTCTGCCCAAACTACGCGGGCGGCGTCGCCACCGGTACCGGCGCAGGCCGGTTCGAGGCGACGAAACTGGCCTCGGGTCCGACGACGAAGCCCACTTGGTCACGGCTATTGAGGCATGCCACCACGCCGGCGTCATCCACGCCGCAGGCGACCTGTCGATAGCTCAGCCGGGTGTTCGGCGGTAGCGGCCGCACCACTCCGGCCTTGGCGTATTGGGGAGTCTCGGTGGTGCTGAACACCGGCATGCCGTTCGGTCCCGCGCTGACCAGGTTGGCACCGTCCGGAGCACCGGGCAGCGGACCGCTGCAGCCGTACTCGCCGTTGATGGTGTCCAGGATGCAGACGACCCCGGGTGGGCCGGCGAAGGCGAACCACCGGCCGCCGTTGACGGTGTAGTTCGCCGGATTGACCGGCGGGTAGGCGAAGGCGTTGGGAATTGGCGGCGGCGCGGGTTCGGGGTCCGCCACAGCCGGGGAGGCCCCGCCCAGAGCGACGGCCGCCAGCACGGTGGCGAGCAGGATCCTGTGCAGCATCACCTCACTTTACGTCGGATGTCGACCGGGCACCTACAACGAGTCAATGATCCGTTCGAAGAACAGTCCCTGGGAGCCAAACTGTCCGCTGGGGAAATATCTCCGCACGATGTTCTCCAGCGCGGTCTGATCGGCAACACCCAGCAACCTGCAGAGGTGCACTGCGTCGGCAAGATCGCCGTCAGACTTACGCGTGGTCATCGACTTCATGGCGAGAACGTATTCGGGCGAGGCGATTTCGATGACCAGCGCCGATCCGATCCGTTCGCCGCGGGGATGATCGTCGGGCTCGGGCGGCATGAAATCCCGCACGCCGTCGCTGAGCCAGTTCCGGTCGAGGTTGCGTCGGCGCGCGACAATCGCCGCGGCGTCCAGCACCACATCGCGGGGCTCGAATGTTCCGTCGATGTCAGCCGTAGCACGATCTGCGTTGTATGCCAACGCCATTGCCGACCCACCGACGACGAAAATCGTTGCGGCACTGCCGATGCGCTGTAGCTCCGCATCCAAGTCGCGAAGAAGTTCGCGCATGTCGTCGGCGGTACATTCTCTCTTGGCCACGCTCAGATTCCTTCGAGGTTGCCGGCCGGGTAGACGACATTGCGCACCCGCAATTCGATCGGCGTGCGGAGGTAGTCGGTCCAGAAGTATTTCTCGGGGACTCCGAATGGATCGAATATGGCGTCGACGCAGTATCTGTCGGATTCAAAGCACCAATCCAAGACCGCAGCATCGGAAACACGATCCCGCCCCGTAATCGCCGCGACGCCGCCGATGATCGCGTCCCACCCGCGTATGCCGGTCAGTCCGGGGTCACGGTGAATGGTGTCCACCTCACCCACCGCGATGAGGCGCGCGCTGCGGATCACCAACTCCCGCAGCTGCCTGGCGGCGAAGTGCCAGTCCTCACCGGCGGCAATCGTCTCGACGAAATCCCGGTAGGTGAATAACGGGTCGGGCGTCAGACTGTCGCGGTAGCGCTCGAACTCCCGCCGGGTGATGCGGTGGTGGGCACCGACCCGGATGGTGGCGATGTCACCGCTGCTGATCTTGCGGCTGATGGTGGAACGGTCGACGCCGAGGCGCTTCGCGGCTTCGGCCGGCGTGAGAGTTTCGGTGCGGGTGACAAGATCGACCACCGCGCCCGCCTCCTTGGCGCCGCTGAGATGGGCACGTATCAGCGCGATCCACTCGGCTTCGGTGGTGTGAGCGGGATCAATGGTCAGGCGCTCGGACACGCTGCCATTCTACTGCAGTGCACAGATAAAGCAATCTAAGTGTGCACACAGCCGCGCGGCGCCAGGACGGTAGCCTTCGCCCCGTGCGCATCGCTATCTCTGGCTCCCACTCGCTCGGCAAGTCCACCGTCGTCAATGACTGGGTGGCCGCGCACGATCGCTACATCCGCGAGGAGGAGCCCTACCGTGCGCTCGGGCTTTTTGGCCCCTACGAGATCCTCTTCCGGGACTCCTCCACCCGCCTGCACAACGGCATACAGCTCTACTACAACATCAGCCGCGTCCACCGCTACGCCTCCAGCGCGGCCGACGTCATCTTCGACCGCGCCCCGGTGGACTATCTCGCCTACTCGCAATTCACCGCCGACTGCCACACCACCGATATCGACGACGAGTTCGTGGCGTCGATGGTGCCCGCGGTGCGCGAGTCCCTCGACCACCTCGACATCCTGGCGTTCGTGCCCGGTTCGGATCGTTGGCCGGTGGAGATGGAAGCCGACGGCATCCGCCCGGTCGATCTCGTCTACCGCGACACCGTGGACGAAATCTTCAAACAGATCTACCGCGACGGACGGTTCGACGTCATGCCGGCCACGGGTGCCCCACTGCTGGTCGAACTCGAGGGCCCGCGCGAACAGCGAATCGAACAGTTACAGGCGGCGATCGCCGAACGCGGCCGGACTAGTTGGCCTTCATGATGCGCTCGGACACCGTGAGCATCATCTTCCTCGGCGTGTAGCGATAGGCACTGGCCAGCACCGCATTCTTCAGTCCTGAAACCACTGTCGGCGTCGACTTGTCAATGGCGGCCATCGCGGTGTCGACGACCTGCTGAGAGCTCTGCCGACCACTGGTCAGGAACTCCTCGCCGGTGCGCGCGAAGAACTCCGTCTCGGTAGCACCCGGGCACAGCGCGAACACCCGAACTCCGGTCGACTTCGTCTCTTGCCACAGGGCCTCGGTGAAGGACAACACGAATGCCTTGGTGGCGCCGTAGACGGCCATCCCGGGCGTCGGCTGGAAGGCCGCGGTCGAGGCGACGTTGATGACCAGTCCGCGCCCGGCCTTTGTCATCGCGGGCAGGAACATCCCGGTGAGTTCGACCAATGTCACGCAGTTCAACTGAATCTGTGCGGAGTTCTCCGCGACGCCCTGCGTGACGAAGCCGCCGTGCAGGCCGACGCCGGCGTTGTTGATGAGAATGTCGATCCTGCGGCCGAGGGTGCCGACCTTGGCTGCCAGTTCGGCCGCCGAACCGGGAACCGAGAGATCGGCGGTGACGATGTCGATGGTCAGCCCCGGGTGCTGTTCCAGCAGTCGGGCGCGCAACGCCGCCAGCTTGTCCTCGCGCCGGGCAACAAGGATCAGGTTGGCCTTGCGCTTGGCGAACGCGACGGCGAAATCCTCACCGATGCCGCCGCTGGATCCGGTGATCAGCGCGGTCTGGTTCTCGAGGTTCATGGGCACTCCTGGGGCATGGGGACGACACGTTCGGCGACGCGATGTTGACAACGTGAACTTTACCCATAGTGTTCACACTGTCAACATGAAGGGTGTGACGGTGCCGAAGAACGCCTACCACCACGGGGATCTACGCAACGCATTGGTCCTCACGGCCGTGCGCCTTATCGAGGACGACGGACTCGCAGAGTTCAGTCTGCGCGCCGCCGCCCGCGAGGTCGGAGTCTCAGCCAACGCCGCCTACCGGCACTTCAGCGACAAGTCCGACCTGTTGACCGCCGTCGCCGCTCATGGGTTCGAGAAACTGGCCCAGCGGATGCGGCGCGCCATGAATGCCACCCGGGCCGGCAAGGGCCCTGCGCAATTGGCCGTCAACCGGTTCAAGGCAACTGGTCGGGCCTACGTGCAGTTCGCCCTGGCCCATCCCGAACTATTCGAGGTGATGTTCGGCCGAGACGGCGCCATCACCCTGGCGCCCGGGGACCCGGCCGAGGACGAAGCCGGCACCTACGCCTTGCTCGGCAGCGCCCTCGACGACCTGGTGAGCAGCGGCGTCCTCGCCGCGTCTCGTCGACCCGGGGCCGAACTCAACGCCTGGGTCACCGTGCATGGCTTCGCCCGTCTGTGCCTTGATGGAGCGGCGAAACTTCCGCCCGGCTCCACGCGGGCCGACGCACTGGAGGATCTCCTAGACTTCATTGTGGCCGGGATCTGTGGGAACTCGCGAAACCCTGAGTCAAAGAGGCACGATGACTCGGCTTGACGACGTGGGCCAAGCCGATGGCTGGCGGTGCTGGCTCTGCGATGAGGCCGTCGACCCGGACATGTCGGTCAATGACGACCGCGGCCCGAGCATTGACAGCATGACCACCCAGCGCAAAGCCAAAGGCAAAGGCAAAGGCACCGAATCGATCTTCGGTAGCGAGAGGCTCGCGCACCGGGGATGCAACACCAAAAAAGGCGCCGTTGCTCCGATCGTCGATTGGCCCAAGGAGTTGTTCGTTGCCGACCCCGCGTCGATCGTGACCAGCGCCGAGCGGTTAGCCCGCAAGCGTGGCAGCGAAGCAATGGGCCGATGCCCGTCCGAAGCTGATGCCGTCGCGGCGGCCGAGTGGTTGGTGGATCGCTTGAGTCGGCTGGCTCCAAGCCTTCACGTCGAGTCGCGGATCCAAGCCGGCGGCGGTCAGTACCTGGTCGTGCTCACCTCGTAGGAGCCGCCGACGGGACTGAAGGTCTGACCGCTGTGGAGGCCAGGGTCATGTCAGACATTTATGTAGTACCTTGAGGGCATGACCGAAGTCCCTGTCCGCATGCTCAATCAAGAGACCGCCATGGTCCTCGCGAGGGTGAAAGCCGGCGAGGAAATCACCCTGACCGAACGGGGCACGGTGATCGCTCGGATCGTGCCCGCCTCAGCTCGCCCACTTGACGATCTGGTCAGCGCGGGCCGAGTGCGCCCGGCGACAATTCACGGGCCCGCGCCGCGACCGACGACGCCTGCCCAGGGCGAAACAGAAGCCGGCGCGGTGCTGCGCACGATGCGCGACGAGGAACGTTACTGACGTGATCTACCTCGACACGTCGGCCCTGATGAAACTGGTTCGCGTTGAGGCTGGGTCGGACGTTTTGGCGGATTGGCTCGATCAACGCATCGAGATGCCTTGGGTCACGTCGACTTTGGCTGAAGTCGAGTTACCGAGAGCCGTGATCCGAACTGGGCAACTCGACCGGTTGGCAGCGATTCCTGCCGTGCTGGCCAGGCTTGACCTGTTCGAGATCGACGATGTTGTGCGCACCACAGCGGCGGCCTACCAGGATCCCTATTTGCGCTCGCTCGACGCGATCCACCTCGCGACCGCGAGCGTGGCGGCATCCATCGCAACCCTGGCCGCTCTCGTCACCTACGACAGCCGGTTAGCCGAGGCCGCCGCCGCGCTCGGGATGCCGACAGCCGCGCCGGGAGTGAGCTGACTCAGCGACTGAAAGGCCGCGGTCCGGTGCGAAAGCCCCGTCACTGGTCAGCGTGCTTTCCGGTCCGCCCGCCGATGCACCAGGAACACCGCGACCGTCACCAGGCACACCGCGAAGTAGACCATCATGAAGTACTTTCCGGGGAAGTCCGCCTGCGCCTGCACGCCCGCCACCCCGATTCCGATCATGCCGAGCAGGTAGGTCGCCGGGATGATGGCCAGCACGTACGGGGACAGTTCCCGGGCCTTGCGGCTGATCAGCAAGTACAGAAAGCCGGTCAGCAAGTTCGAGATCCCGAAGGCGCCGAGCAGGAAGAACTGATCTGACGGCGTGGTGACAGGGTCGAAGCCGGCAATGTGCACGCCGGCCCAGCGCAGCAGGAACGTGTGCATGATTCCGCGGAACAGGTCCACGATGCCAAGGCCGAACAACACCGTGGCCGGAAGCCGGAAGACGTCGCGCCCGGCGGTCACTGCCAGCTCATCTCGGCTGCCGCCCGCGCCTGCTGCGCGGGCCCGTCGTCGTCGACGAGTTGAAACTCGAGATCAACATCATCACCAACCGTATCGCGACGGTTCCGGCGGGCTGTCCGTTGACCTTGAGGCTGATCGACCCGCTGCGTCCGGCGCACCGGCGCAGGCGTACGACGAGCGTGGAGTCCCCGATGAGCACCGCCACG
The DNA here is from genome assembly GCA_037138275.1 of Mycobacteriaceae bacterium. Classification (GTDB taxonomy): domain Bacteria; phylum Actinomycetota; class Actinomycetes; order Mycobacteriales; family Mycobacteriaceae; genus Mycobacterium. The sequence goes on from JBAXIR010000069.1 coordinate 10,273, forward strand.
GATGCAACACCAGAAAGGGCGCCGTTGCTCCAGTCGTTGAGTGGCCCAAGGAGTTGTTCGTTGCCGACCCCGCCTCGATCGTGACCAGTGCCGAGCGATTGGCCCGAAAGCGTGGCAGCGAAGCAATGGGTCGATGCCCGTCCGAAGCTGATGCCGTCGCGGCTGCCGAGTGGTTGGTGGACCGCTTGAGTCGGTTGGCTCCCAGCCTTGACGTCGAGTCGCGGATTCAGGCCGGCGGCGGGCAGTACCTGGTCGTGCTCACCTCATAGAAGCCGCCGACGGGTTCCAGTGGGCTATCCTCGGCACATGCGATTGCACATCACCGTCGACGACGAGCTCATTGCCGAGCTCGATCAGCGGGCGGGCAGCCGGCGCCGCAGCGCGTTCATCGCGGAGTTGATTCGCCGCGGCCTCGACGACGAGCGGCGGTGGGACGATGTCGAGGCAGCGCTCGGGACCATCCCCGACAAGGGCCACGAGTGGGATGACGATCCCGGTGAATGGGTCCGCCGGCAGCGGGCCGACCAGCGTCGCACCGGCTGATATGGCGAGGGTCCTGCTGGACTCGACCGTACTCATCGACGCCCTCCGCGGCCGTCCGGCGGGCGAGCGACTACGTACTCTGCGCCGCCAGGGTGACGAACCGTGGACCTGTGCGATCTCGATCGAGGAGATCTGGCGCGGACTGCTTCCCGGCGAAGAAGCATTCGCACAACGGCTCGTGCGCGGTTTGCGATGTGCACCACTGGGCCCGTCCGAAGGAAGTCGCGCTGGACAGTGGCGTCGGGAGTTCGCCGGCCGGGGGATCACCCTTCACCAAGCCGACTGCCTGATCGCCGCCGCCGCCACGGGCATTGACGCGCGCCTGGCGACGGGCAATCCCGACGACTTCCCCATGCGCGGCATCACGGTCGAGCACTGGCCCGTCGGGCGTTGAGGGGCCCGACAGGTTGATCGATGCCGCTTGGCCTGGGCAGCGGGTTAAGGAAGGACAGTGACGGCGCACCTCAGCCCCGGCGCGCCGCTCAATCGGGCGTCCGCGGTGACTAGTGCACAGTCGAGCTGCTCCGCGAGTGCGACGTACATCGCGTCGTACGCCGAAATCGTCTGCCGCAGTTCCCATATCCGCTCCAGCAGCGGGCCCGCGGCATAGCGGATCACCCCGATGCGGCTCCACGCGTTCACGCAGCGCGCGCCATCGTCAGCGGTGAGCGTCCCGGCGCCGACCAATCGGCGCAATGCACTCAAGACCTCGGCATCGACGAGATGCGGCGCGTGCAATGACTCTGCCGCGACGAGTAGCCGCGCCTGTCCGTCATTGAGCAATGCCTGGACGGCTGCGGACGCGTCGAGGACGATCATGTCCGATCGGCGTGTACCGACTGCACGATCGACGCCGCGGCCACGCGCAGATCCGGCAGTGTCGCGACCAACGCGGCATTGTCGACGCGACGGGTTGCGGCGTCGAGTTCACGGACAGCAACGGCGGTCACCGACATTTTCGAGTCACGCGCCAGTTTCTCGAGGCGGTCCATCACCTCATCCGGGACGTTGCGGAGATAGAGGGTTCGCATGTGGACATGATACTCCGAAGCTTGCATAGTGCTAGCGAAAAGCTAGCGCTATCGCAGTCGATTGGACCCATCTGGTCGATCGGGCCTGGTCGCCGCCTTGCGCTGATCGTTTACTTGCACTCTGCAAGCCAGTGAGTTAACTTGCGAAATACAAGTTGTGGCGGCGCGAGGGATGAGGATCACGACATGACCGATCGGGTACTGCTCACGGGGATCACCGGATACATCGGCGAGCACTGTGCGGCCGAATTGCTCCGCGCGGGCTACGAGGTGGTGGGGGTGGTTCGCTCCCCTGCCAAGGCCGACTCGACCAGGTTCGCCCTCGCAAAAGTTGCTCCCGTCGACCGGCTCAGTTTTGCCCGAGCCGATCTCCTCGCCGATGACGGGTGGGACAAGGCGATGTCGGGGGCCACGTACGTCATGCACGTCGCCTCCCCGTTCGTGTTGGCCGAGCCACGCGATGAGAACGAGCTGATCGCTCCCGCCGTAGAGGGAACCCGGCGGGTTATGGCCGCCGCACAGCGTGCCGGTGTCCGGCGCCTCGTGCTCACCTCATCGACGTTTTCGGTCATCGCCGGAAAGCCCAGCGGCCGTTACGGACCCGACGCGTGGTCGGATACCGCCGCAAATATCGGTGCCTATGCCCGGAGCAAGACATTGGCCGAGCGCGCCGCCTGGGATGCGGTCGCCGGAGGCGAGATGGAGTTGACCGTCATCAACCCGGGTGCGGTGTTCGGTCCGTCACTGGGGGCACACATGGACGGTCAGAGCGTGGCGATGATGACATCCATGATCGGCGGCAAGATGCCGATGATCCCCGATATGAGTATGGGCATGGTCGACGTCCGCGATGTTGCACGGTTGCACGTGGCGGCGTTGACGGCCGAGAACGCCGCCGGGAAGCGGTTCATCGCCGCCGGAGCCGAACCGGTGTCGATGTCCACGCTGGCCGGCATCCTGCGCGACGCGGGCTACCGCAAAGCGCCCTCCCGGAAAGCCCCGACCGCCCTGTTGAAGGTCATGGGCCTGTTTGACCGCGAGGTCAAGGGGATGCTGCCGATGATCGGCCAGAAGGCGTCCTTCGATAACAGCGCCACCATCGCGGTACTCGGCTGGGACCCGACGCCGATCGAGAGGTCGGTGCGGGACATGGCGGCGGCGATCGCGCCACCCGAGGCGATCGCGGTGTAGGCAGGTTCCATGACAACTGACCCAGAGCGCACCGAGTGGCGCTCATGCTGCGCGATCAGTTCCGCACTCGACGTTCTCGGCGACAAATGGTCGCTACTGATCATCCGGGATCTGATCGTGCACGGAACACGGACGTTCTCACAGTTCCTCGACTCACCCGAACACATCTCGACCAACATCCTCGCAGCGAGGCTGAAACTGCTCAGCGGGCTCAACCTCATCGAACGCACCGACCCGAACGCTTCGGCCCGAAACAACGCATTCACACTCACCGCCAGCGGTGCCGCGTTACGACCCGTCATCGAAGCCCTCGCAGATTGGTCCTACACGCACCTCAAGGAATTCCACGAGGGAATCCACAGCATCCCTTAGGGCGCTGGGGTTCACCGCAGAAACACTGAAACAGAAAGCGAGACACCATGACTGACGACACGCCCGCCTACGCGATGGTGCAGATCACCATCAAAGACCCGGCTGAGTTTAACGAGCGGTACGCCCAGTACGTCTTTCCGATCCTGGAGAAGTTCGGTGCGCAGATGATCGCGGGATCACCCACTCCGCAGACCAAGGAGGGTGACTTCGACGGGAACTGGGCCGCCGTCCTCCGCTTTCCGAGCATGCAGGTAGCTGAGGACTGGTACAACTCGGCGGAGTACCTGCCGTATAAAGACCTCCGGATCAACGAACTCACCGACAGCGGCAGCCTGGTCTTCGTCGGAGGGTTCGATCCCACCTCCGCAGGCTGATGTGGCGTCGGCGATGAACGATCGGCGCCGCGGTTTTGGCCGCGGCGGAAGGTTCGCTGGCCTAGCATCGAGTCACTCATTCGCGGAGAGGAGCGGTATGACTGCTTCAAGCTATGTCGGCCGCGTCGGGGGACTCGCTGTAGCACTCGGCATCGGCGTCGCACTCTCCATCGGCCACGCCGGATC
>JBAXIR010000070.1:0-13922 GCA_037138275.1 Mycobacteriaceae bacterium
ACCGCCGCGCCACAGGCCACGGTTCCGGCCCTGGGCGCGGCCGATCTTGTCGGTGCGGCCCTGGAGGCGCTGGCTGCGGATGCTGATCTGCTTGCCGCCGAGCGCGCCCGGGTTCGGCTGCTGCTCGTCGATAATGCCCAGCATCTCGATCCGCAGGCCGCCACCCTGGTGCGCGTTCTGGCGGCCGGCGCCGACCTCACCGTGCTGGCCGGTGACCCGAACCAGGCGGTGTTCGGGTTCCGCGGCGCGGATGCGGATCTGCTGTCGGCCGACTCACCCGCCGTCACCCTCACCCGTTCGCACCGGTGCGCACCGGCCATCGCCCGGGCCATCAGCGGGATGGCTGCCGGACTGCCCGGCACCGGGTGGCGTGTACTCGACGGCCGCGACGGAGATGACGAGGGCGCGGGGGAGGGTTCGGTCACCGTGACGGTGGCTGCGTCCGCGCATGCCGAGGCCGCCGTGGTCGCCGATGCGTTGCGCCGGGCGCACCTCGTTGATGGTGTGCCGTGGTCGCAACTGGCGGTGATCGTGCGATCGGTATCGGCGGCCGCGGCGCTCACCCGGGCACTGGCAGTGGCCGGGGTTCCCGTTGATGCGCCGACCGTCGGCGGTGCCGTCATCGAAAATCCCGGTGTCCGTTCGCTTGTCACCGTGCTGGCCGCCACCGAATATGGTCTCGACGACGATTCCGCCGAGGCACTGCTGACGGGCCCCATCGGCCGGGTGGATCCGGTGTCGCTGCGTCAACTTCGCCGCGCCCTGCGCCGCACCGATCGCACGGTGCTCGACGCGCTTACCGGCCCGGCTCCGCAGCTGCCGGCCACCCTGGCCGCGCCGGTCAAGCGGGTGCGGTCGGTACTCGCCGCGGCGGCCCGCAGCCACCGCAGTCACCACGATCCGCGCTACACGCTGTGGCAGGCCTGGGAGCGCAGCGGTCTGCAGCGGCGCTGGCTGACTTCAGCCGACCGCGGCGGCGCCGACGGGGCGCTGGCCGAACGTAACCTCAGCGCGGTCACCGCGCTGTTCGACATCACCGAGGCCTATGTGGCCCGCACCGCCGGGGCGTCGCTGTCGGGTCTGCTCGACCATGTTGCGGCCCTGCAGTTGCCGCCGGCCGCCGCCGACGCCGCACCCGCCGGGGAGACGGTGGCGGTACTCAGCCCGCACGCCGCGCTCGGCCGGGACTGGCACACCGTGGTGATCGCCGGCCTGCAGGATGGTTTGTGGCCCAACACCACTCCGCGCGGCGGTGTGCTGGGAACCCAGCGCCTGCTCGACGTCCTCGACGGCCTCGGCGAGGACGTGTCCGCCCGTGCGCCCTTGCTGGCCGAGGAGCGGCGACTGCTGATCGCCGCGATGGGCCGGGCCCGGCACCGACTGCTGATCACCGCGGTCGACAGTGATTCCGGTGACGAGTCCACGCTGCCGTCGGTATTCGTGCCCGAGCTGGCCCGGTTGGCGAGCGGTGACACCGCCACCGCGGTGCTCACGCCGGTGCAGGCCCCGCCGGTCCTGTCGCCCGCCGCGGTGGTGGGCCGGCTGCGCGCTGTGGTCTGCGCCCCCGACGGCGCGGTCGATGAGGATCGGCGCGGCAGTGCCGCACAGCAATTGGCGCGCCTGGCCGCAGCCGGTGTGCCGGGAGCTGACCCGCAGCACTGGCACGGGCTGGGCGCGGTCAGCACCGCCGAGCCGCTGTGGAGCGGTGACGATCACATCGTCACGTTGAGCCCGTCCACGGTGCAGACGTTGACGGACTGCCCGCTGCGCTGGCTTGCCGAACGCCACGGCGGCACTGGTGCGCGGCAGGTGAACTCGACGCTGGGATCGGTGGTGCACGCCCTGGTCGCCGAATCGGGCCGGACGGCGGAGCAGTTGATCACCGAACTGGAAAACGTCTGGGCCGCAGTGCCATTCGACTCACCGTGGTACGCCGCCAACGAACTCGAGCGTCACCGGGCGATGCTGGCGGCATTCGCCGCGTGGCGCGTGGCCACCCGCCATGAGCTCACAGAGGTCGGCACCGAGGTCGAACTCGACGGCCTCGTGGCACCCCCGGCCGACGGGCTGCCCGGAGTGCGGGTGCGTGGCCGCATCGACCGCCTGGAACGCGATGCGCAGGGCCGGTTGGTCATCGTCGACGTCAAGACCGCCAAGAGTCCGGTCACCAAGGATGAGGCGCAGCACCACGCCCAACTCGGGGTGTATCAACTCGCAGTCGCCGAGGGTGTCCTCGCCGGTATCGATGACGCCGCCGGCGATCAGCCCGGTGGTGGCCGGCTGGTGTTTGTCGGCAAGCCCACGGCCTCCGGTGGTGCCACCGAACGTGAGCAGAACGCACTGGGCGCCGACGACACCGAGGGTTGGCGCGACGCAGTGCGCGCCGCCGCGGCCGCCACCGCAGGACCGAGCTTCGCCGCCCGGGTGAACGACGGCTGCTCGCACTGCCCGATCAAACCGACCTGCCCGGCGCATAACTCTGGCCGTAACACCTCGGGAGCGGAGCAGCCATGACCTATAGCCCTGTCGAACTCGCTGCGGCACTGGGACTTCCGGAGCCCACCGACGAGCAGGCCGCGGTGATCTGCGCGCCGCCCGGACCGCTGGTGGTCGTCGCCGGCGCCGGTGCCGGCAAGACCGAGACCATGGCCGCCCGGGTGGTGTGGCTGGTGGCCAACGGCTACGCCGAACCGGGTCAGGTGCTCGGCTTGACGTTTACCCGCAAGGCGTCCGGGCAGTTGCTGCGCCGGGTGCGCTCGCGGCTGGCCCGGCTGTCCGGTTACCTGGGTTCCGAGGCGCCGGGAGCGCCGACGGTCAGCACCTACCACGCCTTCGCCGGGCAGTTGTTGCGCGAGTTCGGTCTGCTGTTGCCGATCGAACCCGATGCCCGGCTGCTCAGCGAAACCGAGATGTGGCAGTTGGCCTTTGACGTCGTCAGCCACTATCCGCACCCGCTGCCCATCGACAAGACCCCGGCCGCGGTCACCGCGATGGTGCGCGCGCTCTCCGACGAACTCGCCGAGCATCTGATCGACACCGGCCAGTTGCGCGACACCCACGTCGAACTCGAACGGCTCGTGCACACCCTGCCCGCGGGGCCGCGTCAGCGCGACACCGGTCCGAACCGCACGCTGCTCGACATGCTCGCCAACCAGACCCAGCGCAGCCTGCTGGTCCCCTTGATCGATGCGCTGCACGCCCGGATGCGCGCCGAGAAGGTGATGGACTTCGGCTCGCAGATGTCGGCGGCCGCCCGGCTGGCCTCGGATTGCCCGCAGGTCGGCGAGCAGTTGCGGGCCCGCTACCGGGTGGTGCTACTCGATGAGTACCAGGACACCGGCCACTCCCAGCGCATCGCCCTGTCGGCACTGTTCGGCGGCGGCCGCGACGACGGCCTCGCGCTGACCGCGGTGGGTGATCCGATCCAATCCATCTACGGCTGGCGGGGCGCCTCGGCCACCAACCTGCCCCGGTTCACCACCGACTTCCCCCGCTCCGACGGTTCCCCGGCACCCACGCTCGAACTGCTTACCAGTTGGCGCAACCCGCCGCGCGCCCTGCACCTGGCCAACGAGGTCTCAGCTGAGGCGCGGCGCAGATCGGTGGCGGTGCAGCCGTTGCGTTCCCGGCCCGGTGCGCAGCCCGGCACCGTGCTGTGTGCGCTGAGCAACGACGAGGTGGCCGAACGTGATTGGCTTGCTGATCACATCGCCGCGCGTTACGACGCAGCCGCGCAGGCGGGCCAGGAACCGCCGAGTGCCGCGGTGCTGGTTCGGCGCAACGCCGACGCCGGGCCGATCGCCGACGCGCTCAGCGCGCGCGGTGTCCCGGTGGAGGTGGTGGGCCTGGCCGGTCTGCTGTCGATTCCCGAAGTGGCACAGGTGGTGTCGATGCTGCGGCTGGTCGCCGATCCGACGGCCGGTGCCGCGGCCATGGCGGTGCTGACCGGGCCGCGCTGGCGACTGGGTGCCAAAGATCTGGCCGCGCTGTGGCGTCGCGCGGTGATCCTGGACGGCCAGCGGCAGCCCGTGATCTCCGCCGAGCAGATCATCGCCGCAGCCGACGCCGAGACCGCGAGCCTGGCCGATGCTCTGGCTGATCCGGGCGCGCCGGAGTCCTACTCGGAGCCGGGATTTGCCCGCATCACGGCACTGGCTGCCGAATTGACAAGGCTGCGAGGCTTTTTGGCCCACCCGGTCACCGATCTGGTCGCGGAGGTCCGCCGGGTCCTCGGTGTCGACGCCGAGGTGCGCGCGGCGCGTCCGGTGGACGCCGATGGCACCGGGACCGAGCACCTGGATCGGCTCGCCGACGTCATCGCCGGGTACACCGAACGCGCCCACACCGATGTGGCGGGGCTGCTGGCCTACCTCGATGCCGCCGCCGTCGTCGAGAAAGGTCTGGCTCCCGCGGAGGTGAGCGCAGCACCCGGGCGGGTGCAGATCCTCACCGTGCATGCCGCCAAGGGTCTGGAGTGGCAGATCGTCGCCGTGCCGCATCTGTGCGCCCGGGTGTTCCCGTCCACCGCACTCGCACGGACCTGGCTCAACGATGCCGGTGCGCTCCCGCCCCTGCTGCGTGGGGATCGCGCGGAGCAAGGGTTACACGGTGTGCCGGTACTCGACACCTCCGAGGTCACCGACCGCAAGGCCCTGGAGACCGTCATCGATGCCCACCGCGCCGAGTTGGCCCGGCGCCGTATCGACGAGGAACGCCGACTGCTGTACGTCGCGCTGACCCGGGCCGAGGACACCCTGCTGCTCTCCGGTCACCACTGGGGTTCCACCGGGGCCAAGCCGCGCGGGCCGTCGGACTTCCTGGTGGAGATCCGCGACACCATCGACGCCTCAGCTCAGGCCGGCGACCCGTGCGGGGTGGTGGAACACTGGGCGCCCGAGCCTGCCGACGGGGAGCCGAACCCGTTGTGCGACAACGTCACTGAAGTGCTCTGGCCGGTCGATCCGCTGCGGGCCCGCGGCGATGTCGAACGAGGTGCCGCGATGGTGAGCGCCACGATGGCTGAACCGCAGCGCGCTGCCGGCGACTCCGACGACTGCGACGATCCGGACGGCTGGATCGCCGACGTCGACGCACTGCTCGCCGAACGCGCACGCGCACACCAGTCGCGCCCCGTCACGCTGCCGACCTCGCTGTCGGTCAGCGCGCTCGTCGACCTCGACCGCGACCGCGACGCCGCGGCCCGGCGGCTGATCCGCCGGCTTCCGTCGCGGCCGGATCCGCACGCCATCCTCGGCACCGCCTTCCACGACTGGGTGCAGCGGATCTACGGCGCCGATCGGTTGTTCGACCTCGACGATCTGCCCGGATCAGGTGACGCGCACACCGCCGACGCCGACGAACTGCAGGCACTGCAGGACGCGTTCACCGCATCACCGTGGGCGGCCCGCACCCCGATCGACGTCGAGGTGGGATTCGAGATGGCGATCGGCAACACCGTCGTCCGCGGGCGCATCGACGCGGTATTCGGCGACCCCGACGGCGGGGTCACCATCGTCGACTGGAAGACCGGTGAACCCCCGGCCGATGATGACGCCCGCCGGCACGTGGCCGTGCAACTCGCGGTGTACCGGCTAGCCTGGGCCGGCCTGACCGGCCGTCCGGAATCGGAAGTGCGCGCGGCGTTCCACTACGTGCGTTCGGGGCGCACCGTCACGCCCGACGTTCTGCTGGGTGCCGAGGAACTGGCGGCCCTGCTCAGCCCGGAAGGCCCCGAAGAGGAGCGTTGCGCCTGATCTTGAGGGCCTGGACGATCATCGGCACCTGGAACGGCAACCGGGCCAGTGCCGCGATCCGCATCGGCAACGGCTTGTCCTTCCACAGCCGCACCATGTTGACGTTGGCTGGAAAGACCGCCAGGAACAGCGCCACCGCTGCCGCCGCACCGAAGCGGCGGGTCCTCGGGATCAGCAGCAATCCGCCCACGCCGACCTCGGCCACCCCGGAGGCCAGGGTGTAGAACCGGGGGCTGCCGGGCAGTTCGGCGGGAATGAGGGTGTCGAACGGCTTGGGTGCGGCGAAGTGGCCGACCCCGATCGCGATCAGCATCGCCGCCATCTTGTAGGCGGAACGTTGGCTGGCGGGTTCAGTGGTGGTCTGCGGCATGGTTACATAATGCTCGTGTTCGGGCTTTCCCTTCGGCGAAACCGTCGAGCGAATCCATGACGGGGTCGCATGGCTAACCGCAAGCGGCTGCGATACCTCCGGGCCATCGACGAGAATCTCGAAGGCAAGCCGGACGCCGTACTCGTCGACTATCTGCGCATTCCGGAGAAGTTCGTCAGCCCGTTCCGGCGTATCGCCCGGCGGGTGCTGTACGCCACCGCCGCGTTATTCGCGGCCGTGCTGCTGGTGTACATCGACCGCAGCGGCTACCGGGACGTCCGCGAGCAGCCGATGACGTTCCTGGATTGCTTTTACTACGCCACCGTGTCCCTGTCGACCACCGGGTACGGCGACATCACGCCCTTCACCGAGCGAGCCCGGCTGGTCAACGTTCTGGTGATCACCCCGTTGCGGATCGCGTTCCTCATCGTGCTCGTCGGCACCACCGTGGAGACGCTGACCACAGCGTCCCGTCAGGCTCTCAAGATTCAGCGTTGGAGGAACACCGTGCGTAACCACACCGTCGTCGTCGGATACGGCACCAAGGGCCGCACTGCGGTGGCCGCCATGATCGCTGACGGGGCCGCCCCGTCGGAGATCGTCGTGGTTGACACCGATCAGACCTCACTGGACCGGGCCAACGCGGCCGGTCTGGTAACCGTGCGCGGCGATGCCAACAAGTCTGATGTGCTGCGCCTGGCCGGGGCGCATCAAGCCAAGGCCATCATCATTGCGACGAGCAATGACCCCACCGCGGTGCTGGTGGCCCTGACCGCCCGCGAGCTTGCGCCCCAGGCCACCATCATCGCCTCGGTGCGTGAGGCGGAGAATCAGCACCTGCTGCTGCAATCCGGCGCGGATTCGGTGGTGGTGTCCTCCGAGACCGCCGGGCGACTGCTGGGCCTGGCCACCTCCAAGCCCACCGTGGTGAAGATGATCGACGACCTGCTCACGCCCGACACCGGGTTTGCCATCGCCGAACGCGAGGTCGAGGCGAAAGAAATCGGTGGTTCACCGCGGCATCTTGGCGACCTCGTACTCGGGGTGGTGCGCGACGGAAAGCTGCTGCGGGTGGGCGAACCCGAGGTCGACGCACTGGAGAAGACCGATCGGATCCTGTTCGTCCGCGACGCCAGCCTGGAGGACTGAGCGCGTTGACTTTCCAGCTGCGCAATGTGCCGGCACTGTCCCGCGTCGGTGCCGACCGCGCTGATCATCTGCGCACCGACGTCGACGCCGCCATCGCCGGCTGGAATGACGCCCTGCTGCTGCGCGTCGATGACCGCAATCAGGTTCTTTTCACCGGTGAGCGGGTGGTGCTCGGCCCCGCCGCTGTCTTCGCCGACACGCCGCCGGCCGACGCGGTGTTCCTCGGCCGCATCGCCGACGGCCGCCACGTGTGGGCGGTGCGCGCCGCACTCGAGGTGCCCGCGGAGTCGCCTGAGGACGTCGCCGCCCGCGCAATCGACCCGCGGCGCTCCGCCCAGGCCTTTGACAACGTCAGCGCGCAACTGGTCGCATGTGCCCTGTCACTGCTGAATTGGCATGCCGGAGCGCGCTTTTCGGCTATCGACGGTTCGCCCACCACCTTGATCCGGGCCGGCTGGGCGCGACGCAACCTGCTTACCGGGCACGAGGAGTTCCCGCGTATCGACCCCGCCGTGATCTGCCTGGTGCATGACGGCCACGATCGCGCGGTGCTGGCTCGCCAGACCCTGTGGCCGCCACGGTTGTTCTCGCTGCTGGCCGGTTTCGTCGAGGCCGGCGAATCGTTCGAGTCGTGCGTGGAGCGTGAGATCGCCGAAGAGATCGGGTTGGCCGTGCGCGACGTGCGCTACCTCGGCAGCCAGCCCTGGCCGTTCCCGCGATCGCTGATGATCGGCTTCCATGCCCTCGGCGATCCGGAGCAGGAGTTCGCTTTCAATGACGGCGAGATCGCCGAAGCAGACTGGTTCACCCGAGCGGAGGTGCGCGCCGCACTCGAAGAGGGGGACTGGAGTAGCGAGTCGACGTCGCGGCTGCTGCTGCCGGGTTCGATCTCGATCGCCCGGGAGATCATCGAGTCCTGGGCGTACCAGGACAGCTGAGCCTCTTCCGTGAGCGCACGTTTCGAGGAATTGGGTTGGCAGCAGACGCCGATGGGCGTGATCAGCCTGCGGCGTCGATTCGATCCGACGGTGCGAGCGGATGTGTTCGAAGTCAAACTCGATGACGAGCATCTGATGTCAAGCCTGTTCACCGTCGCCGAGAAGGAGTTGGCGCGCCTCGCTCTGGCGCGCACGCCGGGTGCGGACCTGGACGTGGTCGTTGGGGGTCTCGGTTTGGGCTACACCGCGCAGGAAGCCCTGCGGGACAGTCGGGTCCGGACGCTCACTGTCATCGAATACTCCGACGCGGTGATCGACTGGCAGCAACGCGATCTGCTGCCCGACACTGTCGGCCTGGCTGCTGACCCCCGCGTGACGATCGTGTGCGCGGATTTCTTCGCCGCCGCGACCGGCGTGCGAGGCTTCGATCCGGATAACCCCGGTCGACTCTTCGATGCGATCCTGCTCGACATCGACCATTCACCGACGCACCTGCTGCACAATCCGCACGCCGACTTCTACACCCACTCTGGTTTGCGGTCAGCCTCATCTCACTTAAAACCGGGGTCCCGCCTCACACCCGGCGGCACCTTCGCCATGTGGAGCGACGATCCTCCCGACGACCACTTCACCGCACTGTTGGAAAAGGTATTCGCTGAAGTCGAGGCCACCCAGGTCTGGTTCGACAATCCCCTCACCAGGGCCCAGTCCGCGGCCACCATTTATCTCGGGACCCGGCGATAGCATCCCCTGGTGCGTGAGCAACCAGTCACCGGTGTTGCGGCCGTCATGACGACGGTGGCCATGGGACTGGGCAGCGCCGTCGCCGTCGGCGATCTGCGAATCCTGGCGGCCAACATCTCTCTGGTCCGCACCGGCCTGGGCTTCTCGCACGGCAGCACCATCTTCGTGTCATCGCTGGCGACTCTGACTCTGGCCGCCTCGGTGCTCGGCGCGGGCGTCCTCGGCGACAAGTACGGCATGAAACGAATGTTCGTCGCCGGCGCGTGTGGCGCCGTCGTCTTCGGACTGCTCGGCGCCCTCGCCCCCAACACTGTCGTGCTGATGATCGCCAGAGCGTGTATCGGTGTGGCGTGCGCGTTCCTCAGCGGACTGTCGCTGGCCATCATGAACGCGGTTTTCGCTCCCGAACGCCGGGCCGCCGCGATCGCATGGTTCCTCGCCGCGGTCTATGCCTTCGGCGTGCTTCCTGCGACAGTCGGCAGTCTGCTGGCCGAGCACTTCGGTTGGCGCACTGGGCTTCTCGTCACGCCCGTGCTGGCGATCCTCGTCGTCGTGATCACCCTGCGCTACGTCCCGGAGACGGCAAGTTCGCACCGCAGAATCGACATTCTGGGCCTGGTGTTGGTCGCCACTGCACTCATGGGTGTGACCTACGGCATCTCCGGGTTGCAGAACGGGGTGAATCGGGCGGCGCTGATACCGATCCTGATCGGGGTGCTGGCCGGCGTCGCGTTCATCTGGTGGGAGTTGCGCTGTGACGACCCGGCCCTGGATATGCGGATCTTCGGTTCGCCCCGATTCAACGCGATGGTGAGCGCGGGCGCCGCCAACAATCTGGTGCAGGGCGGGTCGATCACCATGGTGACGTTCTACCTCATCGTCGTGCGCGATCTGTCGACGTGGCAGTTCGCGCTGCTCCTCATTCCGGCCACGCTGGTGTCCGCGATTGCCGCGGTGATGGCGGGCCGGGCCGCATCCCGCTTCGGAAACTGCTCCGTGGTCGTGGCGGGGCTCGCGGTGTTGGCAGTGAGCCTGCTGGTGCGGCTCTCGTTCACAATTGATACCCCGATCGTGGTGATCGGTGCGGTAATCGCGCTGACAATGATCGGCGGCGCGATCCTGCAGACGCCACAGACGACGGTCATGATGTCCAGTGCGCCAACCAATCTCGGCGGCGTGGTCTCGGCGGTCAAAGCGTCAGTGGGTGGAACCTTTTACGGACTGGGAGCCGCGCTGTTCTCGATATTCGGCCTGCTACTACTCATCCGCGATATCGGCCCGAAGCTGGCCGACGCCGGCGTCAGTATCGAGCAGGCCGGTGACATTCTCAGCGCCAGCACCACCGCTGGGGAGTCGAGCACTACCGGGCTGGACCCTCAACTCGTGGCGTGGGTGGTGTCCGAGGCCAGCCTCGGCACGATCGACGCGGCGAGGGTTTTGAACCTGACCATGACGCTCATACCCGTGGCGGCGATCGTCATCGTGCTGGTGCTGTTCCGGCGCGGACGCTTACGTCCGGCGACCGCGGTCAGCGCTGATCTCGCCGGCACCTCTGAGGACCACTAGTACTTTTTCCCACCTCTTCGCGACAATGGTCGCTCCGCTCGGTGATCAGGGCTGTATGTCAGAGGGTTCTGCGATGTTGACCGGCATGACCGAGCTCAACACGGGCCCCGCGAAGACGCTGCGCGCTACGAACCTGCGCTACACCCTCACCCGACTGCTTCAGCTGTGCGGGCCGTCCACCGTCGATGAACTTGTCACGGCGCTGCGCCAGTGGGGCTTCACCGTCGACGGCCGACCGTCGAAAACAGTGTCGGACGCGCTGCGCTGGGAGATGGAACACGACCGGGTCCGCCGAATCGGCCGTGGCCTTTATCGTGCCGGCGGCATGCCCAGCGGAACTGAATACCGCATCATCCGGCGGGTCTCCTTTTTGCGAGAGGAGGCGACGCCAGAAGATGCGGGCCGGGGAGGACGCGCGACGAGGGGACGCGCGAAGCGCGTGAGGAGGCCTTGTCGCTAAGAGGTGGAAAACAATGCAGTGCCCCCGGAGAGGTCCCGGCCGAACCGCAGTGCCCCCGGAGAGGTCCCGGCCGAACCTAGACCCCGAGCTTGGCCTTGATATCGGCGATCGACGGGTTCGTCATCGCGGTGCCGTCGGCGAACTCCACCGTGGGCACGGTTTGATTGCCGCCGTTGACCTTCATCACGTACTCCGCAGCGGCGGGATCGTGCTCAATGTCGATCTCGGTGTACGAGATGCCGGAGGCTTTCATGGCGACCTTGAGCCGCTTGCAGTAGCCGCACCACACCGTGGTGTACATCGTGAGCTGGGATTGCGTCATAAGGGCTCCAAGATAACGCAGACGCGCTGGCGCATGACCCCGTGTCGTCGGTCCCTGCTGCCAAGATGGTCATCATGCCGGTAGCCGCTGACCATCTGGTTGGTCTCGACGATGAACAGCGCGAAGCCGTGCTCGCCGCCCGCGGCCCGCTGTGTGTGCTGGCCGGGGCCGGCACGGGCAAGACCCGAACCATCACCCACCGCATCGCCCACCTCGTCGCCGACGGGCACGTCGCGGCCGGGCAGGTGCTGGCCGTCACGTTCACCTCCCGGGCGGCAGGGGAGATGCGCAGCCGCCTTCGCGCGATGGACACCGGCACACCAGGCGCCTCGGTCGCATCCGTGCAGGCGCTCACCTTCCACGCCGCGGCGCGGCGCCAGCTGCAGTACTTCTGGCCGCGGGTGGTCGGCTCCACCGGCTGGGAACTGCTGGACCGCAAATTCGCCGTCGTCGCACAGGCCGCCAACCGGGCGCGGCTTCAGGTCAGTACCGATGACGTCCGCGACCTCGCCGGTGAGATCGAATGGGCCAAGGCCTCACTGATCACGCCCGAGGGATACGTGGCGGCGGTGACCGAGATCAGCCGCGACATTCCGCTGGACGCCGAGAAGGTCGCCGCCATCTACAACGGCTACGAAACCCTCAAGGCCAACCGCGACGGCAGGACCCTGCTCGACTTCGATGATCTGCTGCTGCACACCGCCGCCGCCATCGAGAACGACGCCGCCGTGGCGAGTGAATTCCGCGACCGCTACCGGTGTTTCGTCGTCGACGAGTATCAGGATGTCACCCCACTGCAGCAGCGGGTGCTCGACGCATGGCTGGGCGATCGTGACGATCTCACCGTCGTCGGCGACGCGAACCAGACCATCTACTCGTTCACCGGCGCCACCCCGCGCTACCTATTGGACTTCTCGCGTCGCTTCCCCGAGGCCACCGTGGTGCGACTGGAACGCGACTACCGCTCCACCCCGCAGGTGGTGTCACTGGCCAACCGGGTGATCGCCGCCGCGCGCGGCCGGATGGCCGGATCCAAGTTGCATCTGATCGGCCAGCGCCCGCCCGGCCCGGAGGCGAAGTTCAGCGAGCACCCCGACGAGGCCGCCGAGGCCACCGCAGTGGCCCGCACCATCAAGAAGCTCATCGCGGCGGGCACGCCGGCCTCGGAGATCGCGGTGCTCTATCGGATCAACGCCCAGTCCGAGGTGTACGAGGAGGCGCTGACCGAGGCGGGTATCCCGTTCCAGGTCCGCGGTGGTGAGGGTTTCTTCAGCCGCCAGGAGATCCGCCAGTCCCTGGTGGCATTGCAGCGCGCCGCGGATCGGGGCATCGACGGTGAACTCCCGACGGCCGTCCGCCAACTTCTCGAACCACTCGGCCTGACGCCGGAGGCGCCGACGGGCGCCAAAGCCCGGGAGCGCTGGGAAGCCCTAACCTCGCTGGCCGAACTGGTCGACGACGAGGTCGCGCTGCGCCCCGATCTCGAACTGCCCGCGTTGGTGGCCGAGCTCAAACTGCGCGCCGACGCCCGCCACCCACCGGTGGTGCAGGGCGTCACGCTGGCGAGCCTGCACGCCGCCAAGGGCCTGGAGTGGGATGCGGTGTTCCTGGTCGGCCTGGCAGATAACACCCTGCCCATCAGCCATGCGCTGGCCCACGGCCCGGACTCCGAGGCCGTCGAAGAGGAACGCCGCCTGTTCTACGTCGGAATCACCAGAGCCAGAATGCATTTGGAGCTCAGCTGGGCGCTGGCCCGCAACGCCGGCGGCCGCCAGAGCCGGCGTCCGTCGCGGTTCCTCAACGGCATCGCCCCACAGACGCAGTCCCAGCCTGAGCCGAACAAGCCGCGCCGCCAGCGCGGCGCCACCCCGCGCTGCCGGGTCTGCAACACCGTGCTCACCGCCGCACCGGCGATCATGCTGCGCCGCTGCGAAACCTGCTCGGTCGATATCGACGACGAACTGCTCGCCCAACTCAAGGAGTGGCGCCTGAAGGTCTCCAAGGAACTCAGCGTGCCCGCCTATGTGGTGTTCACCGACAACACGTTGATCGCGATCGCTGAATCGCTGCCGACAGATGAGGCCGCTCTGGTGGCCATCCCCGGGATCGGCGCCCGCAAGCTTGAGCAGTTCGGCGCCGACGTCCTGGCATTGGTCGGCGCCCGCAAGTAGACCGCCCCGCCCTCCCCGGCCGCGTGAGCCGTAAGCTCACCTAACTAGCGACCGCAGGCGATCGGAGGCAGGTGAAACGGGGTTCGATCAGCCGACGCCTGGCCCGGGGATGGCTGGTGTGGGTCACGATCGCGGTCGTTGGACTCGCCGGCTTCGCCGTCTACCGGCTGCACGGATACTTCGGCTCGAACTTCACGGCCAAGACTCCCGGCGGCTCCGCCGATGAGATCGTGCCGTTCAACCCCAAACGCGTCCAACTCGAGGTGTTCGGTGATCCGGGCGCCACCGCCACGATCAGCTACCTGGACGTCGATGCCCGGCCGCAGCGTGTCGACAACGCGCCGCTGCCGTGGATCTACGACGACACCACCACAACACCCGCGGTACTGGTGAACATCTCGGCCCAGGGCGACGGCAGCACCCTGGGCTGCCGCATCACCGTCGACGGC
>JBAXIR010000071.1:0-13867 GCA_037138275.1 Mycobacteriaceae bacterium
CCGCACCGGCCGTAGCGAAGCGTTAGGCCGCACCCGCACCGGCGCTGTTGTCAGGCAGCGCCCTCGTCGAGATAGCGCACCCACACCGGGTCGAGTTCCTTGACAGCGCACAACAACCGCCAGTGCTGACCCTTCGGCGGCGTGGGAACCAGTCGCAGCGTCCAGCCCAACTCGCTGAGCAACTTGTCCGCCTTGCGGTGGTTACAACCCGAGCAGGCCGCCACACAGTTCTCCCAGGAGTGCTCGCCGCCGCGGCTGCGCGGCACCACGTGGTCGACGGTGTCCGCCTTGCCGCCGCAGTAGGCGCAGCGGAACCTGTCCCGATGCATCAGCGCCGCGCGGGTCATCGGGATCCGGGCCCGGTACGGCACCCGGACATAGGTGCGCAACCGGATGACCGAGGGCACCCCGATCGCCCGGGTGGCCGAGTGGATGACCGGTCCGGACGGATCGTCGTGCACCACGTCGGCCTTGCCGCACAGCACCATGACCACCGCACGGCGAATGGGGAGCGCTGTCAGCGGCTCATAGGTGGAGTTCAGCAGCAGCACGCGGCGTCGGCCCCAGACCGATGCCTCAGACGGCGCCGGGGTATCGACGCTGTGCAAGCCGGAGGTGCGCAGGCCAGGGCCGGACGGGGGCCCGACCGGACCCGCCGCGGCCCGGGGACCGCGGTTCCGTTTGCGCTGCGCCATGCTTCCTCCGAGCCCTAGTCCACCATGAATCGGCGCCGATCGCACGCGTATTTGCACCGTGTTCACGCGCGCGCAAGCCGATGCACCAAGATGGTCCCGTGGCCGAGACCCCGCAGACCTTTTACGACGCGGTAGGTGGCGCGGCGACGTTTCGCACCATCGTGTCGCGCTTCTACGAGTTGGTCGCCGACGATGAGGTGCTGCGCCCGCTGTATCCCGACGATGATCTGACGGCCGCCGAGGACCGGTTGCGGATGTTCCTCGAGCAGTACTGGGGCGGCCCCCGGACCTACTCCGATCAACGCGGTCATCCGAGGCTGCGGATGCGACACGCCCCGTACCGGATCGGGTTCATCGAGCGCGACGCCTGGCTGCGCTGCATGCACACCGCGGTGGCCTCGGTGGACTCCGCCACCCTCGACGACGAGCATCGCGCCGAACTGCTCGGCTACCTGGAGATGGCGGCGCAGGCGATGGTGAACTCAGGGTTCTAAAGTCCGGCTCAGCGCAACACCAGGGCCGGGTCACCGCGGCGGCGGAATACCGAGCCATAGCGGGCATCGATGCGCAGCCACGTCGGCATCACCCGAACGCGCACGACGTCCGTCTCGTGTCCGGCGCTCTCGTGTCCGGCGTTCTCGGGCAGGAAGCGCATCGCCGTCAGCGCCAACACACACCGCATCGGCACGCCGACCGCCGATGGTCCCGAACCCACCTGCAGCACCTCCTGATCCAACAGTGACGCCGGCGGTCCATGGGCGCTGCCGTGTTCGCGGGCGAGGTCGGCCCCACGCCGGGCAAGTTCGACGAGCACCGGTACCGGGACGTCGTCGAGGTGGACGAACCCGGTTTCCGGGGGGAGCGCGCCGCGCCACCCGGAGTCCATCGGGAAGCCTGGATCGGCATAGCCGGAATCGTCGACATTCCCCAGCCCTGCCACCAATTGATCTGCGGCACAGGACAAGTCGGACGGCCGGATGCGTCCCGCCACCACCCGTGCGGCTACCACATCGAATCCGGTGACAACCCACGCGCCTACCAAACCATCAGCCCGGGTGCGAAGCCGGATCACCGCGGCATCATCAAGCCGGCGCGCCCGATCGGCGAATACGGCCAGATCATTGCGCTGGGCGACGTCGGGGATCCACACGCCACGCTCGGAGCCGACGACGGCGGGTTGGTTCATCGCAGCCAGCGCTGCAGATACTCCCGATGCGTTGGCGAAAGCCGAACCAGTCGCTGCTCCTCGATATGCACGGCCGCAAGCTGGGTCTCGGCGATCACCGCGGGTTTGGAGTCCGGATCGGCTCCGACGGCACGCACCTCGTAGCCGAGGGTGAAGTCGACCGCCCGAAGCCGCTTGGTCCACACCGTCACCTGAAGTGGCGAATCGGCAAGTCGCAGTTGACCTTTGTAGAGCACCTGCACCTCATGGATCAACAGCCCGATGGTCGAGACATCATCGGCGAAAGGTTCGCGCAGGAAGTCCACCCGCGCCTCCTCCAGGATCGTCACCATCGTGGCGTGATTGATGTGCTGATACATGTCGATATCCGACCAGCGCACCCGAACGCCGGTGGTGAAACCCACACTCACCGCCTCACCCACTCGTTCCCGTTCCGGTCGTTCGGGTCATGCTGCGGATCTGCCGTGCCGCTACCGACAGGGTGGCCAGGTCACGGGCATCGTGAGCGCAGACCTCGGCCAGCGTCCGGCGCGCCCGCTGAACCCGTGAGCCAGTGCTGTGCTCCCACTCGGCGATCTTGTCCGGTCCGCTCTCATCGGTCTCCCCCGCGGCCAGCACGTCGAAACACAGGGCGCGCAGCGAACCGTAGATGTCATCGCGAATCGCGAGCCTGGCCAGCGCGTGCCAGCGATCGTCGCGTGGCAGGCCGGATACCGCGGTCAGCAGTCCGTCGGTCCCCAGGTAGTCCATCAATGCGAAATAGGTATCGGCCACCTCAGCCGGATCGCGCTCAACGATGTCGGCGATGTCGATCACGTCCAGCAGGCTGTACTGGTAGAGGCCCGACGCCACGGTGTATGCCAGATCCCGGGGCACGCCGCCGGAGGCGAACTCCTCGGCTTCCCTGGCGACGATGGCGCGATCGTCGCCGCGCAGCCACTCCGGAATCCGCGGTGCCAGTTCGGCGACACCCGCGGCGAATCGGTTGATCTCCGCACCCACGGCAAGCGGCTGGGGTCGATAGTTCAGCAGCCACCGCGAGGCGCGGTCCAGGAGTCGACGCAGATCCAGCGTCATCCGGTCGGTGACACCGACCGCGACGGCGTGCTGTTCGGCCGACGCGCGGATGTGCCGCCACGTCCGGCCGATACCGAAGATCGCGTCGCAGGCCGCGAAGGCTCGCACCGCATCGACGTAACCGACGCCGACGTCCTCGGTGACCCGATAGGCGAACGTGATGCCGCCGGTGTCGACGACGTCGTTGACCACCATGGTGGCGATGATCTCGCGCCGCAGTTGGTGGTTGCGGATCTCGGGCACGAAATTGTCCCGCAACTGCGCCGGGAAGTACCGCGGCAACCGGGCCGCGAACGCCTCCTGATCGGGAAGGTCGCTGGCCAGCACCTGCTCCTTGAGGGCGAGCTTCACGTGGGCCATCAGGGTGGCAAGTTCCGGTGAGGTCAATCCGAGACCGGCCTGTTGACGGCGGGCGATCTCCTTGTCGGTCGGCAGCGCCTCGAGTTCGCGGTTAAGCCCGCGGAGTTCCTCGAGTTCGCGGATCTGACGCGCATGAACATTCAGCATGGCCGGGGCGTTGGAGCGACTGGTACCCATCAGGTCGTTCTGGTCGCTGTTGTCGGTGAGCACCAGTCGGCTCACCTCGTCAGTCATCGAGGCCAGTAGCGCACTGCGCTCGCCGGGATCAATCCGCGACGCATTGACCAGGGAGTCGACCAGGATCTTGATATTCACCTCATGGTCGGAGCAGTCCACACCGGCGGAGTTGTCCAGCGCGTCGGTATTGATCCGACCGCCGCAGAGGTCGAACTCAATACGTCCCAGGGATGTCACGCCAAGGTTGCCACCCTCCCCGATCACCTTGGCGCGCAACTGATTTGCATTCACCCGGACGGTGTCATTCGCGCGATCGCCCACCGCCGCGTCGGACTCGGACTCGGCCTTGATGTAGGTGCCGATACCGCCATTGAACAGCAGATCCACCGGAGCGCGAAGGATGGCGCGGATGCATTCGGGCGGGGTCAGCTCGGTCACGTCGGCATCGACACCGAGCACCGCACGCATCTGTTCACTGACCGGGACTGACTTCTGCTGCCTGCTGAAGACACCACCGCCGGCGCTGATCAGGCTCGGGTCGTAGTCCTCCCAACTAGAGCGCGGCAGGTCGAAGAGCCGGCGCCGCTCAGCGAACGATCGCGCGGCGTCCGGGTCGGGGTCGATGAAGATGTGGCGATGGTCGAAAGCCGCGAGAAGTCGGATGTGCTCAGACAGGAGCATGCCGTTACCGAATACGTCACCGCTCATATCGCCGACGCCGGCGACGGTGAAGTCCTCGGCCTGGGTGTCGGTGCCCATCTCGCGGAAGTGACGCCGAACTGACTCCCACGCACCTTTGGCGGTGATCCCCATGACCTTGTGGTCGTAACCCACCGAACCACCCGAGGCGAACGCGTCGCCCAGCCAGAAGCCGTACGAGTTCGCCACGTCGTTGGCGATATCGGAAAACGTCGCGGTGCCCTTGTCGGCGGCGACCACCAGGTATGCATCGTCACCGTCACGACGCACCACCCGCGACGGCGGCACCACTCCTCCGCTGGCCCGATCGATATTGTCGGTCACATCCAGCAGGCCCGCCACGAACAACCGGTAACAGGCGATGCCCTCCTCGCGGGACGCATCCCGGTCCGCCGCGGCGTCGCCGGTCGGGGTGGGCGGAGCCTTGACCACGAACCCGCCCTTGGCGCCGACCGGGACGATCACAGCGTTCTTCACCGCCTGCGCCTTCACCAGTCCCAGGATCTCGGTGCGGAAGTCCTCCCGGCGATCACTCCAGCGCAGACCGCCGCGCGACACCGGACCGAAACGCAGGTGTACACCCTCGACCCGGGGCGAGTAGACGAAGATCTCGAATTTCGGCCTGGGAAGCGGTAATTCGGTGATGAGTTCCGAGTTGACCTTGATCGACAGCGCATTGCGGAACCGGGCCGAACCCGGGTCGGTGACGAAGTAGTTGGTGCGCAACGTCGCTTCGATCATCGAGGCGAATGCACGCAGCACGCGGTCGGTGTCGAGACTGGTGAGGGCGTCGATATCGGCGGCGACAGCGCGGGCCGCCGCTTTGGCGTCAAGCCCGAGGGCGGCGGAGTCCGGGTCGAGCATCGCCTCAAACAAGCCGACCAGCGCCCGTGCCGTCGAGGTGTGCTCGACGAACACCGATTCGATACGCGACTGGCTGTACGGGAAGCCGGCTTGGCGCAGGTATTTGGCGTAGGCCCGCAGCACCATCACCTGCTGCCAGGTCAGGCCGGCCTGCAGCACCAGTTCGTTGAACCGGTCCACCTCGACGCGGCCGTGCCAGATGGCGGTGACGGCATCGGTGAACCGCGCCGCCGTGTCGTCCCACCCCCGGCGGGTCGCGGACTCCGCAACCCCTGCGCCGAGTCGGATCCGGAACTGATAGACGCGCACCGCAAGTCCGTCGGGCCGGGTGACGCTGAACGGGCGTTCCTCGAGGACCTCAACTCCCATGCACTGCAGCATCGGCAACAGTTGGCTCAGCGATGCCGACGAGCCACCGAGGTACCAGGTCAGAAACGCCTCGTCGCCGTTATCGCCGGGCTCCAGTTGCAGTTTCACCGAATCCCGTTGCAAGGCCTCGATGATGCCGATATCGGTGATCGCCTCGGCCGGCGTCACCACCTGCTTGAACTCCTCGGGCAGTGATTCGGCGTAGTACTCCGCCACGGCGGCGTCGACCGACCCGGGGGACCCCAGGAGCTGATCGGCCCAGGTGCGGGTGGCCGAGGTGAGTAGATCCTGAATCCGCAGCCGGTTCGCTTCGGAGGTGTCGATCGGGCGACGCTCTGTCGAGTCGGGTAGCAGCACCGTGAAATGCACTACCGCCCAGGGTGATTCGCTGACTCGCGCCGCATAGTCGATACTTGCGCCACCGAACTCGCGAATCAGGATGTCCTGCATGGCCAGCCGGACGGCGGTGGTGTATCGATCGCGCGGCAGATACACCAGGCAGGAGAAGAAGTGGCCGAGCCGATCGGCGCGGAGGAATAACAGCGCACGCCGACGCGAGCCGAGTTCGATCACCGCGCCGGCCATGTCCAGCAGCTGCTCGGCGCTCAGTGTGAACAATTCCGATCGGGGAATCGTCTGAATGACGTCGAGCATCAACTGCCCGGGATGGCTTGGGTCATCGGCGGACATCGCCAGTGCCTCCTGAACCCGCCGGGATATCAGCGGAATATCGAGCACATTGGCATTCATCGCCGCGGCGGTGAACAGTCCGACGAACCGGTGCTCGATAACGGGGCCGGGTTCATTCCCCGTGTCGCTTCGCTCCTGCCCGCCGGGACCCTCCTCGCGCACCACAACGATGTAGGGATAGGCGCCATAGCGCAGAAAACTCGGCATCGTGGCCTGAGCCAGCACCAGCAGTTCACCCGAGTCGCTGAGTTCGGGCAGCACCTCGGTGCGCAGCCGTGCCACACCCAGTCGGCTGGCCTCATCGGCGACGGCGTGGCCGTCGGCAACCATGCAGCGCTGAGCGCCGAGAATCACGAAGTTGCCGTCGCCGAGCCACCGCATCAGGTCAGCTACGTCGGCGCGCTCCGGATTGCCGAACCGGCCGCCGACGTCGGCGTCAAGATCGGCGGCCAGACCCTGCAAAGCGGCGGACAGGGCCGCGGAGTCCTGCGCCACCTGCCTGGCATCGGAGATCACCATCGGAAGCAGTCGCACCACCTCGGTCAGCGCCGTGCGGTTGACCGTGGGTGCCAATTCAACGTGGATCCAGGACTCATCCACGACGCCGGGTTCGGAATCATCGGGCGCATCACCGGCAACCGAGACGTCCAGCAGGGCACCATCGGCATCGCGGCGCACACTCAGGCAGGGATGCATCAACGCGACATAGGCCACGCCCAGGCGGTGCAACAGGACCGTCACCGAGTCCATCAGCGTGGTGGCCTGATCGGTGACGATCTGCAACGCGGGCCCGAAACCGGTGGTTTCGCCGGCGGCGACGACCTCGACCAAGGTCTCCCCTACCCGGCGATGCTGCGCGAGACCGCGGTGTGCGGCAATCAAGGCGGGCAGCACCGAAATGTCGAGCCCACTCGCGTCGTTGCCACCGGTGGCGGCACCGGGGTGCGGACCGCGGTAGGTAGCCTCATATGCCTCGGCGATGGTGCGGTCAGCCGTCATACCGTGGTCGCTCCAGATCGCTAGTCGCGCGTGAGCCTGCGATGGGTGACCCGGTGCGGTCGGGCGGCCTCTGCGCCGAGCCTTTCGAGTTTGTTCTCCTCATAGGCCCCGAAGTTGCCCTCGAACCAGAACCACTTCGCTTCGTTGCTGGCATCACCCTCCCAGGCAAGGATGTGCGTGCAGGTGCGGTCCAGGAACCAACGGTCGTGGGAGATCACCACCGCGCACCCCGGGAACTGCTCCAGCGCATTCTCCAACGACCCGAGGGTCTCGACGTCGAGATCATTGGTGGGTTCGTCGAGCAGCAGCAGGTTGCCGCCCTCCTTGAGGGTCAGCGCCAGGTTAAGCCTGTTGCGCTCACCACCGGAGAGCACACCGGCCGGCTTCTGCTGATCGGGACCTTTGAAACCGAAGGCCGACACGTAGGCCCGGGACGGAATCTCATTCTGACCCACCTGGATGTAGTCGAGTCCCTCGGAGACCACTTCCCACACGTTCTTCTTCGGGTCGATACCGGACCGGGACTGATCGACATAGCTGAGCTTGACGGTGTCCCCGACCCGCACGGTGCCGCTGTCCGGCCCTTCCAATCCGACGATGGTTTTGAACAGGGTGGTCTTGCCGACACCGTTCGGGCCGATTACTCCGACAATTCCGTTGCGGGGCAACGTGAATGACAGATCCTTGATCAAGATGCGACCGTCATAGCCCTTATCGAGATGCTCGACTTCGACCACGATGCTGCCCAGTCGCGGACCAACCGGGATCTGGATCTCCTCGAAGTCGAGCTTGCGGGTCTTCTCGGCTTCGGCCGCCATCTCCTCGTAGCGCGCCAGGCGCGACTTGCTCTTAGCCTGGCGCGCTTTGGCGCCGGAGCGAACCCAGGCCAGTTCTTCTTTGAGCCGCCGCTGCAACTTCTGGTCCTTCTTGCCCGACACCTCGAGACGTTCGGCCTTCTTCTCCAGATAGGTGGAGTAGTTGCCCTCGTACGGGTAGGCGCGGCCGCGGTCGAGTTCGAGGATCCACTCGGCGACGTTGTCCAGGAAGTAGCGGTCGTGGGTGACGGCCAGAATGGCGCCCTTGTAATCGGCGAGGTGCTGTTCAAGCCACTGCACACTCTCGGCGTCGAGGTGGTTGGTCGGCTCGTCGAGCAGCAGCAGATCCGGCTTACTCAGCAGCAGTTTGCACAGTGCCACCCGCCGCCGCTCACCGCCGGACAGGCGGGTGACCGGCTCATCGGGCGGCGGACAACGAAGTGCATCCATGGCCTGTTCCAGCTGCGAGTCCATATCCCAGGCGTCGGCGTGGTCGAGCTCCTCCTGAAGCTGACCCATCTCCTCCATCAGCTCGTCGGTGTAGTCGGTGGCCATGAGCTCCGCGACCTCGTTGAAGCGGTCAAGCTTCACCTTGATCTCGCCCAGGCCCTCCTCCACGTTTCCGCGAACCGTCTTCTCCTCGTTGAGCTGCGGTTCCTGCTCCAGGATCCCGACCGTCGCGCCGGGCGCCAGGAAGGCATCGCCGTTGTTGGCCTGGTCGAGTCCGGCCATGATGCGAAGCACACTCGACTTGCCGGCCCCGTTGGGGCCCACGACACCGATCTTGGCTCCCGGCAGGAAGCTGAGCGTGACGTCGTCAAGGACCACCTTGTCGCCGTGCGCCTTGCGGACCTTGCGCATGGTGTAGATGAATTCGGCCATGGCCACATCCTAGGCAGGCGCCCCCAGCACCAATCCCTCCGCGTCGGCCTCAGCGGCGCCCTGGGTGCCGCCAGCCCGGGCATCATCGCCGTCGGCCTGATCCTCGGTGGTATCGCCGTCGGCGGCGGGCGCCACGGGGTGACTCGGCTGGGCCGGCTGCTCGATCCGAGCGATCACCCGGGCGAGGTCCGGACCGACCGCGGTGGCGCGCATCTCCAGCGATGACCGCTTGACCCCGTCGCGGTCCTCGTACTCGCTGGTGTGCACGGTGCCGACAGCGATCACCGAGGCACCCCGGTACAGGCCGGCGCCGACTCCGGTAACCAGCTTTCCCCAGCAGTTGACCGTGACGTACAGGGTGTTGCCTGGCTCCCAGGTGCCGTCAGCGGTGCGACGACGCGAGTTGCTGGCCACCCGGAAGCTGATCACCTCCTGGTCGGCGACGACGCGGCGACGCAGGTCGGTGACAATGCGGCCGACGACGGTAATCGGTGTCTCGAACATGACGTGGGTGTCCTCTCGTGAATGCGGATGAGCGACTCCATTGGGCGCGCCACTACCGACGAGGCGAATACGCAACTGCGGTCCGAGGGTCACAGCTGTGGATCAAACGCAGGCTGGGGAAAACCTCAGCGGTTGGCGTTGTCGCGGCGCGCCAACTCGGCAAGCATCGCGTTGTAGGCGGCCAGCTCGGCGTGATCGTCGCGTTCGGCAGCCCGGTCCGTGCGGGTGGACGTGCGCCGGTCGCTGCGCTGCCACTGGATGAGAAGTGCCAGCAACACCGCCACGAGGGGTACCTCACCCGCTGCCCAGGCGATCGAGCCGCCGAGATGCTGATCGCCAAGAAGGTCTGTATGCCAGGGCAATTGCAACGAGCGATAGAAACTCGCGCCCAGGACGACGCTCATCCCCATCAGCACGACACCGAAGAACGCGTGCAACGGAAGCGTGGCGAACACCATCCCGATCTTGCCGATCGGCGGGATCGGCCGGGGGGTGGGATCGATGCCGATCACCGCCCAATAGAAGAGATAACCGGTGAGCAGGAAATGGACGTTCATCACCAGGTGCGCGCCGTGATGACCGGCCGCGGCGTCGAAGATACCGCCGAAGTACAGCGCGTAGAACCCGGCAACGAACATCACGGTGGCGACCACCGGATGGCTGAAGAACCGAGATGCTTTGCCGTGCAAGCCGGCCAGTAACCACTCCCGCGGGCCGGGCGGGTTGCCTTTGCCCGCGGTGGGCAGGGCCCGCAATGCCAGCGTGGTCGGCGCCCCCAGCACCAACAGAATCGGGGTCAGCATCGACAGCAGCATGTGGCCCGCCATGTGCACACTGAACACTGCCGGCATGTAGCGACCCAGACCCGACGATGTCGCGAACAACAACACCGCGCAACCCAGCAACCAGGCGACCGTGCGGCCCGCAGGCCAATGGTCGCCACGACGTCGCAGCCGGATCACCCCGGCGATGTACACGCCCGCGAAAACGATTGCGGCAGTGCCGAATATCAGATCGAAACGCCAATCCAACAGAATTCGCGCCACCGTGGGAGGCCCGGCCAGGTCATAACCGAGGGCGACCTCAACAGGTGACGGGTTGAGAACCGCCGGGACAGGCGGTGGCGTGCGGCCAAGGCCTACCGCAATACCGAATGTGACCCCGAATACCAGTGCCTCGACCATCGCCAGCCGGATCAACACGGCAGTCGCGCGAGGATCGGACTGCAGTGCAGACACCCCGCCCCGACGGTGCCGCCAGCCGATGAACCCGAGGGTGAGCAGCGCCACGGCCTTGGCGACCACCAGCCAGCCGTAGTGCGTCGCGAACAGATCGGGGAGCCGGATTCGGACAGCCGCATTGATGATCCCGGATGCGGCCATCGCGATGAAGCACCAGAGCGCGACCGCGGAGAACCGGCGAGCGGCGACGTCGGCGCACTCGCCGCCACGCAACGCGTGGGCCAGCAGGGCCAGCAGTCCCCCGGCCCACACCGAACCTGCGGACAGATGGATCAGCATGCTGTTGCTGGCCAGATCGTGCGACCCGCCCGCCGAGGAGTGCCCGGTCAGCGCAATCGGCACCAACGTCACCAACGCTCCGGCGAACAACAGCGGCGTCCACGACCAGCGCAGCACCATTCGGCCGGCCACCGTGACCATCAGCGCCAGCACGGCCGTCCAGCGCCATGCCGAGGCAGTGTCCACCAGCCCGGCAACTCGCCAGATGGCCATGGGGTTCAGCTGATCCCGCAGTGCAATCCCGGACACGTCGGAGATCGTCAGCGGCACCAGCAGTGCCGCGCACACGGCCCAGATTCCGGACGCGACGACAGCCAACCGCAACGACCGATAACCGGCGACGTCCAGAACCCCGCTGTCCTGAGGCGGAGCGAAGAAGGCCGCGAACATGAACCCGCCCACCGCAATCACCGCGGCGATCTCACCGGCCGCCCGCACAAACGGCAGGCCCAACGTCGTCACCGGTCCGGGATCGGGCAGGCCCGTCGCGGTGAGCGCATCGGCGAGCGACAGTGCCCCGATGCCGGCGGCGATCACACCGGCAACTACGGCAACCGCGGTGAGCGCCGGCCACACCACCCGGGTCACCGGCGCAACAATTGACGTCACCGGTTCAGCGTAGGCGGGATCCCGACCGCTACCCGCGCTCGCGGGCATAGAACTGTTCCCGAGAGAGCTCATAAATGCGTTCCGCGTCCGCGATGATGCCGCGAAGCTCGCTCATGTACGCCCGCCGGCGCTCCCGAAGGTCAGGCGAGGGATCAAACAGTTTCTGATCAGCGGCCGCCTGACGGCCGGTGGCGAACAACAAGGCCGAGACCGACTCAGCGCTGCGCACCAGACCCTGGGCCGCGTACTGGCTGCCCACCCCCAGTGCCAGAGAGGTGAGTTCCTTGTCACTGATATCCGTCGGCGCATCACAGAGCACGTCGGCCACGACCCCGTATGCCTCGAAAAAAGGCCGCAGCATCGCATCGGCCATCAACGGTCGCTTGGCTCGCAACAGCGCGTCGACGGCGTCCGGGCCCGCGTCGAGTTGGGACTCCCAATCCTGATTCCAGGTGAGTTCCTCGGCGATGTTCTCGCGGAAGGTGGCAGAGGGGGCGAAGTAAAAATCGAACTTCAGCAGCGACCGAAGCCGCATCGCCTGAGCCCAGAACGCATCCACCCGCTCGCCCTCGGCCGCCCGAGCCGCATGCACCAGAGCCAACTCCACGATGGAAGTTTCCAGGAACGCGTGGATCAGGGAGTTGCGATAGAACGCCGCCTCAAGTTCGCGGTCGGGTTCGATCTTCCACACCGGCTCGTGGCCGCCGTCGACCCGGGTTACCGGATGCCCGCCCGACAGTGCGTCGACGGCGGCGCGAACACCGTCGGTCGAGTGCAGACGCAACGCGCTGTTGGTCATCGGGGTCTTCTTGCGCTCCAGGTAGTCCAGCGAATCCTGCAGGGTGTGATGCAACTGCCGCAGGGTCAACGCCCGGCCGCGGGTTCCCAGCAGCACCGCCGACGCCAGGGCGGTGGCGTTGATCGGGGTCGCCCCCAAGATGCGCCAGGCCACCTCGATCGCCATCTTCTGCATCGCAAGACGCTTCGCGGCTGGATCCAGCGCGATCGGCCCGCCCGGCTCGCCGAGGTACTGGCGCATGGAAACCGCCTCCGGGAAGCGGACATAGATTTTCCCGTAGTTGCGCTCACCCTGTGCCTTGATGAAGTTGAACAGCCACTGAGCGCCCTCGGGGATCTTCTCCCCGCCCCGGGCGTACGCCGCGTACTCGGCTGTCTCGTGGAGTTGGTCGAAGCTGATCGAGGTCGGCTGCATCAGAATGTCCTCGCTACGACCGTCGAGGTAGGCGTCCGCAACGTAGGACAGCAGACCAAGCTTGGGCGGCAACATCTTTCCGGTTCGCGACCGGGTGCCCTCGATAGACCAGCTGAGGTTGAAACGCTTCTGCACGATGTAGCCGACGAACTGACGAAGCACATACTTGTACAGCGGGTCA
This sequence comes from Mycobacteriaceae bacterium, assembly GCA_037138275.1. GTDB lineage: Bacteria > Actinomycetota > Actinomycetes > Mycobacteriales > Mycobacteriaceae > Mycobacterium. The sequence goes on from JBAXIR010000071.1 coordinate 12,841, forward strand.
TCGAGCTTGCGGCGCAGGAAGATCACACCCGATCGGCGCATCAGCGGGCCCATGAAACCGAAGGACAGATTGATCCCCGCGAACGTGCACGCCGGGGGAAGTTTGTTCTCCTGCAGGGCAACCGGCACGATGACGCCGTCGAGGTAGGACCGGTGCGACCACAGGAACACCGCCGGGTGATCCTCCAGGGAACGCCGCATCGACTCGATCTGGGGTGAGTCGTAATCGATTCGGGGATCAAAGCCTCTGCTGAAGATGGCTCGGCCGACATTGGGAATCGAGTCGACCGAAAACCTGCTCCACCCGGTTGCGAGTTCGTTGAGCATGACTTCGGCCTTTTCGGCGCTGGCCCCGGGTATCCCGGCCATGCCGTCCACGAAACGCGAGGATGCCAATAACTCGTCGGTGATCAGTCGGGGCGACTTGTATTCCGGCCCGAGTAACCGCAACTCGATCCGCTCGATCGCCAAATCCGCCCGGCGCAGCACGAACTTGGCGAAGTCCTGCGGGGTGTCGCCGACGGTGTTCTCCCGCCACTGCTGGCGCAGTTCGGATACCTTGGCCGGCTCCCCGGCGACGATACGGGCGCGAGAGGGATCCTTGCGAAGGATGGCGCGCTGCAGCATCTCCGGCGGCCGGTAAGTATCTCGACCGGAGATCAGACCGACCAGCTTGACCCGGGTGGGCAGTCCGCCCGGTACCCAGAAAACCCGCACCGGTACGACAGTGCGGTCCTCGCCCGCATTGAGTTGTGCGACAAGCTCATTCACCACCAGTGGCGGAGCATCGTCGTGCGGCAGCCGCAGCACTTCCACCTTGGTGTCGGGGTGGGCCCGGCGTTGGGCCTGCAGCCAATCGTTGAGCAGGTCGAACTCGGCTTTCGACGAGACCGAGGCAAGCACCAGGGCGTCATCGGTCGTGCTGAAGTCGGCGAGATGGTCAGCGGCGCTCATCGACGGCCCTTCACTTCCGGGTGTTCGGTGTTGTCCTGCGCCTTCTTGGCGGGGGCTTTCTTGGCGGGAGCCTT
>JBAXIR010000072.1:0-13675 GCA_037138275.1 Mycobacteriaceae bacterium
GTCGCCTTGGTGCCGACCGCGATGAACGCCGGGGTTCGGATGTCGCCGTGCGGGGTGTGGATGACTCCGCTCCGACCCCGGGCGCCTGGCAGATCGGCCTCGATGGTGAAGAACGGGGGCTCGGTCACGCTGTTATCTAACCAAGAGCTAGAGGGCCGTCTAACCGAGAGCGGGAGGCCAATCCCCGTCGAACGATCACCAAGCCGTTTGAGATCGACGTCACCCGCCCCCGATGGGCTTGATGGCGGCACGTCGGCGGCGTGCCGCTTTTTTCGTCGCGGTTGTTCTCGACGGCGCGTTTGGCGCCGCCGTCCCCATCGCGCTCTCGAGATCGGCCAGCGACTCCTCGAGATGACCGAGCAGACGTTGCAGGCTCGGCACGCTGCGCCGGCACCCGACCAGACCGAAGTCGAGGTTGTCGGCGTTGTTAGACAAGGTGATGTTGAGTGCCTGGCCGTCCAGGGCGATCGAGAACGGATAGTTGCCGTCGAGTCGGGCGCCGTTCCAATACAACGACTCTCGCGATCCAGGGACGTTGGAGATCGCGAGATTAAACGGCGGCGCGGCGGCACCCAGGGACGGAGACAGAGCGTTTAAGAGCAGTGGTGACATATTGAAGACCGACAGCGCCATCCGCTGAAGCTTGGGCAGTTGCGAGAACACTTCCTTGTTTTTCCGCATCGACGCACTCACCGCCTCCAGGCGCTTCTCCGGATCGGTGAGGTCGGTGGCCAGGGTCGCCAACAGCGCGCCCACCTGATTGCCGCCACTGGAGGTGGTGTCATCGCGAAGGCTCACGGGCACCATCGCGATGAGAGGTTTGTCTGGAAGCGCGTTCTGTTCCAGCAGATACGCCCGAAGCGCTCCGCCGCACATCGCCAACACGACGTCGTTAACAGTGACGCCGGCAGCCTGCTTGATCGCTATCACCCGTTGTATCGGCCAGGACTGTGCCGCACACCGTCGCGCGCCGCCAATCGGAACATTAAGGATCGTTCTCGGCGCCCCAAATGGCAGCGTCAGCTGCTGTTCCATCAGACCGTTGCGGACGAGGTTGAAGGCCGAGGGACCAAGTCCCACAATGGATTCTGCGAATTCCATCAATTCACTCACCCGTGACGATCCCGGCTTACTCTTATTCGACGGCCGATCATTGGTTCCCCACGGAACCCGTAACTCGTGATCCTCCTGATCGGTGGACAGCGCGCGTCGCATCATGGCCATAGCGCTCACGCCGTCAACGAGAGCGTGATGGATCTTGGTGTAGACGGCGAAGCGTCCATCGTTGAGACCCTCGACAAGATGGCTCTCCCAGAGCGGACGATGCCGGTCCAGCAGTGTTCCGTGCAGGCGTGAGGTCAGTTCCAGTAACTCGCGGACGCGACCGGGCGAGGGCAGGGCGGACCGGCGCAGGTGATACTCGAGATCGAGATCACGGTCGACGGCCCAGGTGAGATTGGCGATCCCGCCCAGCAGTTCGGCCGGGTGCTTGCGGAAGGTCGCGCTGACGTCCTCGCGTACGACCAGTTGCTGATAGATGTCGCGCATGTAGTCAGAATTGGCGCCTTCGGGCGGGTCGAAAACCTGCAAACCGGCAACGTGCATCGGATGCTCGCGCGACTCGCCGAGCAGAAACATCGCGTCAAACGGCGATACCAGTTCCATCCGATCGCCCTTCGCTCTTCCGCGCACACCTGAGTGCCTATTAGAGCGGTACGAACCCCCGCAGGGCCGAGCTTTGATGTAAGCCGGTCCAGATTTGCGTCAGGTTAGACCGCACTTGGCGCGGTGGTGCTTCCGATCTGGGTCAGGTCGCTCAGACTGTAGGCCGTCACCGCGGAGTCAGAGACCGCATAGAGGACGTCGCCGATGCGGACAGTGCGGAAGACCGACTGGTCGGTGTGAATGTCGCCGATCACTTCGAGCCCGGTGGACGTCACCCGCATGACTTTCAGGAGTTGTTCGGAGCGATAGGTGCCCGTCCCGGCGTCGTATCCGCTGCCGTAGACCGGGACCACCAGAAGCCCGTCGTCGGCAGAGTAGAGCAGGGCGTGATGGTCGAACTGAGCATCAGACCATGACCACTGCGTATTTTCGGTCAGGAATTGCCGGGTGATCTGGGTCGGATTGGCACCGTCACTGACGTCGAACAGTGTCGCGTGCACGTGGGTGTTCCACGAACCGGCCTCGCGCTCCTGTCCGATACCCACCAGCAGACCGTCGCCGACAGGTTGCAGATAATTGGAGAAACCTGGGATCACGAGTTCACCCAGCAGGGTGGGGGCGGCCGGGTCGCTGAGGTCGACGGCGAAAAGCGGATCGGTCTGCACGAAGGTCACAAGGTAGGCCTTATCGCCGACGAACCGCGCCGCGTACAACTGTTCGCCCGGCGCCAATCCGGTCAGGCTTCCCGTTACATCGAGGGTGTCCCCGACCGTGTCCAACACGTACACACCGTTGTCGTTGCGGGTACTCCAGATGCCCCCGACGGACTGGGACTCGGTGGTGTGCGTGGCCACGTGAAGATAGCCGCCCTGCTCGTCCATCGCGAACTGGTTGATCAGCGTCCCAGAGACCAGTCCACTGGCCTGCCACGCGACATTCGTTCCGTCGATGGTGAAGCGGTCGATGCGGGTGTCGTTGGATGAACCCGAATCGGAGTACTGATACTCCGTCGTGCCCACGTACATGGCGTCGTGGTTCATGTAGATGGTGTTGCCGCCGCCGGAAACGATACTGCCCACACTGTCGGCGAAGGACGAACCGGCCGAGGTGTTCGCTGAATCCACCGACACCAACGTGAGCACCGACTGCGCATCGCCGGTGTGCGGACGCACAATGTCCTCGGCACCGGCGACGAGGCCGAGATCTACCGTATTGCCTTCTGCATCAACGCTATAGGCGTGCGGCAGCGACAGGTCGACGATCTGGTCCCCCACTCGCGCGACGTACTCATCCCACGTTTCGTAGGTTCGGTTGGCGGTGACAGTCGAATCCCACCCCCAGTAGGCCATCTTGGATAGGAGTTGGCCGTTGACAGGTTCAACCGGATCCGGCGCCACGGGGGTGTCGGTGTACTGCGGTGCGGGAAGATTCAACCCACGTTGCAGGACGACGTACACGACCCCGTCGACGGCGCGCGCATCCTGGAACCCGCCGTCGAACATCGTCTGTGTGACGACCGTCGGGGCCGTCCGGTCGGTGACGTCATAGACGGTCACGGTGGTCTGCGGGTTCGTCGGCCACCACGGGCCGCAGGCCGCAATCCTGACCATCGGTCCGTACCAGCCGTAACCGGATTGCGTGATCACCGTCAGTCGGTCGCCGGCCAGGAACTCACCAACAACATTGCCCGATAGCGTCGACTGGGACGCGACCGTCAGGTCCGTACCGACGATCGAGAGTTGGCCGTTATGGGCCACATAGAGGTAGTGGCCATCGGTCTCGACGAAATCGGCCTCGTCGACACCATTCACCTGGGTGTTGGTATCCGAGGTGCCCCGCGGTCCAGACACCGCGCTGTTCACCTTGAGGTAGTCGTACATCCACGGTCCGCCGTTGCCGTACACCGGAACGGTCTGGCCGAAGAGGCTGCCGTACTGCCTCTTGGCAAGCCCCAGCAGATAGTCCCGAAGTTCCTGATCGGTGTAGTACGGCGATACCGTCGTGCCCGTTGCCTCTCCGGTCGTCTGTCCCGGGTTGAGCGTGGGGAATAACTCGAACATCGTGCGGCGCACCAACAGGAGCGCGCCCTGCAGAAGTTCGGTGAACGGGTTGGTTGGCAACCCGGAGAACCAGTTCGAGGCGGAGTTGAGGTATCCGGTAACCAGAGCGCCCATCGTTGCAGCCGGCATGGCCGCGACGGATGGTCGAACGCTGGCGGCCCGCGCCGCCCGGGCCACGCGGCCACGCGGGCCGGAGGAAATGGCCGTCGCAGCAGCGGCAGGTGGGGTCGCGGTAGTTGCTGCCGGCGCGAACACAGACGGAAGTGTTCCGGAACCGGTGCCGACAGTCGGCACCACGACAACCGGGTTCGTCGCTGCCGCGGGCTGGGCCGACGCGGAATTCGTGTCGGATTGCCGCACTTGCGGCCAGACGCGCCGCGTCACCGCGGTGGCACTCGCGCGGCCGCGCGGCGCACCGGGGCTGACGACGGTGATCGGATCGGATGACGATGAGTCGCCCCGGCGGGATGTTCCCCGGGCCGCCCTTCCGGCGTGACCGGTCGATGTCTCGGCAGTGACGTTCGGGGTCGACACCGACGAGGCGTCATCTTCGCTGGGGGCCGCGACCGCGACCCCCGCGGCGGGGGAGCCGGCCAACGCCACTCCGAGGGCGAAAGCTGCTGCTCCAGCCCGCGTGACGCGCTTGTTCACCGACATCGGATACCCCTGCGGACGCTAGTTACTGAGACTTAGCTGTGAGTCGCTGAAAGAGTAGCTGTGAACGGTGCCGCGCGTCAACGTCTGCGGTTTGCTCGGCCGGGTGAAGATGGCGGTGGCGGAGGGATTTGAACCCTCGGAGGGGGGTTACCCCTCACACGCTTTCGAGGCGTGCTCCTTAGGCCGCTCGGACACGCCACCGCGGGAAAGCTTACGGATCACCCCGGACTAGCCCAAATCGCGGTGGCGGGCGAAAAAGCCGTCCAGCAATGCCGCGCAATCCTCAGCCAGCACGCCGCCGCGCACCTCGGGCCGATGTGTCAGCCGACGGTCGCGCACCACGTCCCACAACGACCCGACCGCACCAGTTTTGGGTTCCCACGCGCCGAACACCACCCGCGCCACTCGTGCCATGACCAGCGCGCCCGCACACATGGTGCAGGGCTCCACCGTCACCGCAAGCGTGGCGCCCTCCAACCGCCAGCCGTCACCGTGGACGCGTGCGGCGGCCCGCAGAGCCAGGATCTCGGCGTGAGCGGTCGGGTCTGCGAGTGCCTCTCGGGCATTGGCGGCGCGTGCCAGTTCCACACCGTCGGCATCGAAAACCACCGCACCGATCGGAACATCATCGGGGCCGACGCTCCCGGCGGCCGAGATCGCCGCGCGGATGAGGCTTTCGTCGCCGGGGGCGCTCACCGATCGAGGCGGTCGAGGACCGCCGAGAACTCCTCGGCGAATCCCATCTCCCGGGCGATACGGCCCAGTTGCTCGTCGGCATAAAGGTCGGTTTCAGCGAGAATCACGCCGAGCACCGCATCGGAAAGCCCCACATCGGCCAGCACACCGAGGTCGCCCTCCTCGAAGGGATCGGTGTCCTCAAGATCCTCCGCGGCGATATCGGCATCGAGTTTCTCCAGCGCCTCGGCTGCGATGTCGTAGTCCAGCGCGGCGGTGGCGTCGGACAGCAATAGCCGCGTTCCCGACGGCGCAGGCCGGATAATCAGGAAAAACTCGTCATCGATATCGAGCAGGCCGAACACTGCTCCGGCACTCCGTAACTCCCGCAACTCTGTCTCCGCGGCGACGAGGCTGGTCAAGGCAGCCGCGCTCATCGGCGAACAGCGCCAGGTCGCGTTCTCGTGAACAACGGCCACAGCAAAGCCGTCCAGGATGTCGCCGGACCCCGGTGACCCTGGCTCGCGCCCAGCCCGCTGTGCCTCCATGGCCGCTTACGGTAGTCGCTGACCAGGTCGGTTGACTAGCTGATGAACGAACCGGAAATCCGGTGTGCCAACCTTGAATGCGTGACGAAGACACCCGTGTGCGTGCTCGGACTCGGCCTCATCGGCGGGTCTGTGTTGCGCGCGGCGGTATCGGCTGGTCGCGAGGCGCTGGGCTACAACCGCTCCGCCGGAGGCGCCCAGGCGGCCCGATCCGACGGATTTGCCGCCACCACCGATCTGACGGAGGCGCTCGGGTGGGCCGCAGAACGCACTGCGGTGATCGTGCTGGCAGTCCCGATGCCGGCAGTCGCTGCCCTGCTCCCGCGGATCAGCCAACGTGCCGCGCAGTGTCCGCTCACCGATGTCATCAGCGTCAAGGGTGCGGTGCTGGCGCAGATGCGCGCGGCCGGCCTCCTCGACCGTTACGTCGGCGGCCATCCGATGGCCGGCACCGCACACTCCGGCTGGTCGGCCGGAAACGCTGAGTTGTTCACCGGGGCGCCGTGGGTGGTCAGCGTCGACGACCACGTCGACGCCGCGATCTGGTCACAGGTGATGCACCTTGCGTTGGACTGCGGCGCGGTGGTGGTGCCGGCGAAGTCCGACGAGCATGACGCAGCTGTGGCCGCTATCTCGCATCTTCCACACTTGCTCGCCGAGACCATGGCCGCGACGGCAGGTGGGGTTCCCTTGGCTTTCGCACTGGCAGCCGGATCCTTCCGTGACGGCACCCGGGTCGCGGGCACGACTCCCGATCTGGTGCGCGCGATGTGTGAAGCCAATGCCGCGCAGCTGATTCCCACCATCGACCGGGCACTGGAGATCCTCAACCGCGCCCGGATATCGTTGGCGGACAACGGTTCCGTTGCCGAACTGGTCGACACCGGACATGCCGCACGCGTACGATTCGACAGTTTTGTGCGCTCGGAGATCCTGACCACCGTGCTCGGAGCTGAGAAGTGGCGAGAAGAACTTGCCGCCGCCGGGCGTGCCGGCGCGGTGATCAGATCCGCGCTGCCAGGCCCGGGTAATCGAGGATGAAGCCGTCGTCGTCCACCACGACGGTGGTCTCGGCCACCGGCGAGTGCAGCTTGATTCCGTCGCCGCTATCCGGGCCCGAACTGCTGTAGGCGGCAGTCGCCGGGCCGACCGTGAGTTCCGGCAGGTTCACATATACCAAGGGCAGGGTCACCGAGTCCGCGCGGCGGTGCAGTCCGGCGCGGCGGATCGGCAGCGCATTGAAGAACGGGCTCAGCACGACGTCGACGTCCAGCGCACCGTGGTAGGAGTCCCGGGATTGGCCCTGGTGGTCGGTGATGAGCCACATGTTCTCCTCGTCGCGGGAGATCGACAACTGTCTATCGCGCTCGGCAAGGCTGACGGTGAGCGACAGTCGCGTGGTGGCACCGTTGTCGTCGGTCACCAGGTCGTAGGAGGCGCTGAACGCCGGATGCGCCTCGGTGGCCGCAGCGGCGATCCGCCCGTAGGCCTTGATCCGGTTGCCCGCAAGTTGGATCCGGGTTGACTCGATCCGGGTGTTGTCGTGGGAGCGCCAGGTCAGAATCGCCGGCCACCCACCCGCGCTGCCGACGTCGGATTCCACTACCACCCTTCTACGGTAGGCGACGGGTCTCTACCACTGTAATCGGGCGTCCTACCCCGCGGTCGGGCCTCCACAAGCATCTCGTCGTCCAGCAGTGGTTGCGGGATCGGCCGACGAAGCCGCCCGGTCCCGGGAAGCGAGGCCCACACCGCCAGGGCAAGCAGACCGTCGAGCAGCAGTGCCAGCACCGTCACCAGGATCGCCCCCACCAGAGCGATGTGGAATTGGCGGACTTTGATGCCGTCGATCAGATATCGGCCAAGACCACCGAGGCTGGCATAAGCCGCGACCGTCGCGGTCGCCACAATCTGCAATGTCGCCGTCCGCAGGCCGCCGAGGATCAACGGCAGCGCGTTGGGAATTTCCACCCGCGTCAGCACCTGGGTTTCGGTCATTCCCATCGAACGCGCCGCATCCACCAGATTCGGATCAACATTGGCAATCCCGGCATAGGTTCCGGCCAGCAGAGGCGGCACACCCAGCAGAGTCAACGCGACGGTGGGTGGGAGCAGTCCCAGCCCCCAGAGCAACACTCCCAGCAGCAGCACCCCAAGTGTCGGCATCGCCCGCAAGGCATTGACTCCGGTGACCACCAGGAAGGATCCGCGACCGGTGTGCCCGATGAGCAGTCCGATGGGGATCGCGATCAACGCCGACACCGCGACGGCTACCCCGGTGTATTGCAGGTGCTCGAGGATCCGCGCGCCGAGTCCGGCTTTGCCACCCCAGTTGTCGGCGGTGAAGATGAAATTCAGGGCTTGCTGAAGGAAGTTCACGTCGCCACCTTCGCCCGCGGCCGGATCGTCGACGACGTCCGAGTCCATGGCGTGATGAGTCGCCCAATCAGCAGTATCAGGATGTCAATGACGATCGCGATGAGGAAGACGGCGATGATGCCGGCAATGATCTGATCGCTCTTATCGGCCTGATAACCGTCGGTGAACCAGGTTCCCAGCCCACCGATACCGATCACTGAGCCGACGGCGACCATCGAGATATTGGTTACCGCCACCACCCGCAGTCCGGCGATGAGGACCGGAATTGACAGCGGCAGTTCAACTTTGAGCAGACGGCCCAGGCCGGTGTATCCGACGGCAGTGGCGGCGTCCCGCACTCCGGCGGGTACCGCGTCGAGGGCTTCCGGCACGGCGCGCACCAGCAGGGCGGTGGTGTAGAGCGTGAGCGCCACGATGACGTTGGCCTCGTCGAGGATTCGGGTCGGAATGATCAACGGCAGCGCGACGAACAGGGCCAGTGACGGAATCGTGAAGATGATGCTCGCGGTGAACGTCGCGATCCGTCGCAGCGCCGGACGCCGCCACACAAATGCGCCCAGCGGAACTGCGATCAGCAGTCCCAGCGCAATCGGAATGAGCGAGAGTCTCAGATGGATAAGGGTCAATGCCCAGGCGGTGTCGAGATGCGTCAGCAGATAGCGCACGCGTACTAGCCCGTCTCCTGCTGCGGTACCTGCCGTTGGGCATCCAGGGCCTTGATGACGTCGTCGGCCAGTACCCCGCCCACCACGGCGCCCGTGTCGTCGACCGCCACACCGATTCCGGACGGCGACGACAACGCCGCGTCGAGTGCCACGCGCAGTGTGCCGTCGTGGCGAAGCAGTGATCCGCCGGCGGTCACGCTGTCGTACAACTGACCTCCGGTGCGGTGATGTTGCACTCCGGCGGCGTCGATCCAGCCGAATGGTGCGCCGTCGGCGCGGGTGACCAGGCGCCACTCGCCAGACCCCAGTACCAGTCCGTCGACCTCGCCTTCGGTCACCGTCGGCACCGGCCGCAATGCCAACGTCGACGAGGTGAGGAACTGCAGGGCGCGATAGCCGCGGTCGGCGCCGATGAATTCCGATACGAAATCGTTGGCCGGGTTGGATAGCAACCGGGCCGGCGCGTCGTACTGCTGGAGCGATCCGCCCGAGCCGAAAACCGCGACCGCGTCACCGAGTTTGACGGCCTCGTCGATGTCGTGGGTGACAAAAACGATGGTCTTGCGCAGTTCGCTTTGCAGCCGCAACATCTCGGCCTGTAACTCGTCGCGGACCACCGGGTCGACCGCCGAGAACGGTTCATCCATCAGCAGTATGGGTGGGTCTGCGGCCAGGGCCCGCGCCACTCCGACCCGCTGCTGCTGGCCACCGGATAATTGCCCCGGGTAACGCTCACCCAGCTTGGGATCGAGGCCCACCCGTTCCAGCACCTCGTAGGCTGCCCGCCGGGCCGTCCGCCGGGACTGCCCCTTGAGCACCGGCACGCAGGCGACGTTGTCGATCACCCGCTGATGCGGCATCAGGCCCCCGCTTTGGATCACGTAGCCGATACCGAGGCGGAGCTTCACCGGATCGACGGTCGACACGTCGTGTCCATCGACAGCGACCGTTCCGGTGGTCGGCTCGACCATCCGGTTGATCATCCGCATCGACGTGGTCTTGCCGCATCCTGACGGACCCACGAAAACAGTCAGGGTGCCGGCCGGGATCTCCAGTGTGAGGTCGTCGACCGCCACGGTCCCGTCCGGGTAGCACTTGGTGACACCGTCGAAGGTGATCATCGACTACTTCCCCATCGGCTTGTCGAATCCGTTGTCCCGCACCCACTTCTGGGCAGCCTCATCAGGATCCACACCGGAGTTACCCGAGACCGCGGCATTGAGTTCGGTGAGGCCCTTCGTGGTCAACGTGGCCGACACCGCATCGAGTATCGACTTCAGCGCATCGGACTTCTTCTGGGAACTGACCAGCGGTACGACGTTACCGGGCAGGAAGTTGTTCTTGGGATCATCGAGCACCACGAATTTGTTCTGCGGGATCGCCGGCGAGGTGCTGAAGATATTGGCTGCGGTGACGGTTCCGTCTAACAATGCTCGAACAGTCGCCGGGCCACCGCCGTCGCTGATCGAGACGAAGTTGTCCGAAGCGATGTCCAGTCCGTACACGGCCTTGAGTCCGGGTAGACCCACGGACCGCTTGATGAATTCCGACGGCGCCCCGAATTTCACCTCCGCCGAATGCGACGCCAGATCGGCGATGCTCTTGAGTTTCCATTTACTTGCGGTCGCTTCGGTGACGGTCACCGTGTCGGTATCGTCCGCCTCCGCCGGCGTCAGGATCGACAGATCACCAGGCAGTGCGCGCAGTAGCGCCAGTTCGACTTTATCGGGAATGGTGACGGTGCTCTTCGGGTCGAAATACTGCAGCAGGTTGCCGGTGTACTCGGGCACCAGATCAATGGAGTGATCCCGCAGTGCCGGGATATAGGTCTCACGGCTTCCGATGCCGAACTTCCGCAGCACCGTGAAGTCATTCGCCTCCAGCGCCTGGGCGTAGATCTCGGCGACGATCTTCGACTCCGGGAAGTCCGCGGAACCCACGACCACCGACTTCAGGTCGGCCGACGCCGCTCCGCCGCCCAGTGGGTTGGAACTGCCGCAGCCACCGGTCAGCGCGATCAGGGCTGCCACCGCGACACCTGCCCACCAGCGCCGTACCCCGTGAGGACTGTAATTACCCTTCGGATCCACCTGGCTGACAGTAACCGCACCAGAACCGCTCCACCATGGTTTAGATCACCGGTCGAGCACCGACAGCAAAGGCGCGGTGGCCGTCCGTTACGGTCCCGTTGCCGTATTGAATGTTTCCTTTTGCGGCCCGTTGGGGAGAAGATGGCCTTATGAGCAGCAACCCTGAGGGCTTGTCCGAGACGCCGATTCCGCCCCATTCGGAACCGGAGAGCGTCAACCTACCCGCCCCGAATGCAACCTCCGACGTGAAGTTCACCCGGGCCGGTGCGCTCTGGTCATCACTGATTCTCGGCTTCCTGATTCTGATCGTTCTATTGATCTTCATCGCGCAGAACACCGCCCCCACCCCGTTCACCTTCTTGAGTTGGCACTGGAATCTGCCACTGGGCGTGGCGATATTGTTGGCGGCGGTCTGCGGCGGTCTCATTACCGCATTGGTGAGTGCGGCGCGGATCTTCCAGTTGCGCCGGGCGGCGAAGAAGAATCTCGTCGCCGCCCTCAAGCGGTAGCGGACTGGCGTTTCGCGGCTCCGGCTTTCGAAGCCTGCGCGGTGCCGCGCTGACCGACGGCGGACGGTGCGCTGCGGTCGTTTCGACTGACCACATCGGCTGCCTTCGCCCGATTGTTCGGAACCGTCGGCGATGATGCGGTCACGGTCGATGCGGTTCGGTGTGGAGGCCTGATGGTTCCGCGTGAGGCGCGCGAGGTGTCCCACCCGCGGACAACCGGGCCCAACGAAGGCCCGGGAGCGCCCTGTTTCAGTGCCGAAATCACGGCATCCAGGCCTGCACTCGCGGCCGCGCTCGTCAGAGCATCCAACTGCAGCTGGTTACTGGCCGGCAGAGGTCTGAACGGCTGGGCCTGACCGTACGACGTTCGGTCATACCCGAGTTCCACGAGTAACCGCACAGTCGGTTCGATCAGATCGGCGATCGGCGTCGTGAAGTTGCTCAATCTGTTTTCCGCGCCGAAAGTCCGCAACAGATCGACCAGGGGGAGGCTCTTGGCCGGAATCGTGATGTACATCGTGTCGCCGTAGATCTGTCGGTTCGCCGGATCGCTGATCGCTGCGGTCAATTCAGCTTCTGTGTATCCGTTCAGCGTCGTCGTCGATCCGGAATGAATCCGCGCGCCGGCCAACGTATTGAGAACGGACAGAAAGTTGCTCGGATACGCGGGGTAGTCGGCGACAGCGTCGTACTGGAATGTGATGTCAATCGTAGAAATACCCGTATCGGTAGGCGTGGCGACAGCCGCCACTGTTCCGGCAGGCGTTGTTCCGGCATCCGTCGTACCGGCAGCACTCGCTTCGGCAGTCGGATCCGATGTCTGCGCGGCGCGCCCCAGCAATCCACCGTTCGGCCGATTGGGGTTGGCTAAGAGAACAAAGATCAACCGACTCTTGTCGACAGGCGCAAGATCGGCGAGTGTGCGCTTCGCAAGCGTCAGTAGCGTGGCGCTCTGCGAATTTCCGAAGAAGACGACCGGTTCGGTGGCCGCAGCGGCAATCTGCGCTTCGAGTTCCGCGGTGAGCAGTTGCAGACCCGTCGTAATCGATTGGTCGAAAGGCAAATCATCCAATCCGGTGATGGGCCAGAACTCCTCCGGCGTGACGAGTGGAATCAACGTGCAATTTCCGGCCTTGCAGTTCGTCGTCGGGCCGATGAAATTCTGTGCGACGACGCGTAGGTAATTTGGATCGGCCGCGGGATCAGGCATGAATGTCGGTCCCATGATCACAGCGGTTGCGGCATGTGCGGTTACCGGTGAGATGACCGCCGGCGCCAGTATCACGGCACTCATCAATCCGAGGGCGGCTGCTGACTTGTTCACCTGAAGTCCTTTTAATCCTTAGCTCGACGCAGCGACCGATCGCAACTTCACAGTCTGCGTATTGCGGGGAAATGGTTATCCAACAGGACAATCGAGCTATTAAATCACGGATATTGCGGGTTTTCTATTCAGCCGCCGCGCTACCTGGGACTTTGCTGCGAGGCAGCAGATCCCATACATGTTCGACGCTGTTGACTGCACCCACTGTGGCCCGGCCCGCGCGTGAGTAGCGCAACAGGGTCACCGACGCGTAGTCGATCGGAAACGACAGAAGTCGTTCCGTGCCGAGGATCTCGTGCAGGATCACATTGATCACCCCACCGTGGCTGAATACGGCGACGGTCTCGCCCGGGTCGGCGGCGGCGACGATGTCGGCAATCGCACCGTGAACCCGGTTGGCGAATACCTCGGTATCCACGGACTCCGGAAGGTGCCCGGCGGCCATCCGGGCCCAGTCTTCGGGGCGTTCTGCACGCACCTCTTCCAGCGGAACGTAGTGGGATAGGCCGCGGTCGTACTCGGCAAGCCTCTCCTCGATATCGACAGCAAGCTGTCGTGCGTCCGCAACCGGGCCGGCAGTCTGGAGCGCTCTGCGCTGCGGGCTGCTCACCAGCCGACTGATCGGGAAGCGCGCCAGCGCGTCGGGAAGTCGGCGAGCCTGCTCCCGGCCTGCGTCAGTCAGTTCCGGATCGGAACCCTCACCGGCCTGCGTTCGTGTCGGCAGCGCATGGCGGATGAGCAGAAGCTGCATGCCTGCAACGATAGGGGTGCCCGCGCCGCACGTCGAAAGGACCTGCAATGAGCGACGAACAGAGTTACCCACAGCGGCTCTTTGACCTCACCGACCGAGTGGTCCTGGTGACCGGGGGCAGCCGCGGGCTTGGCCGCGAGATGGCCTTTGCCGCGGCACACTGCGGCGCCGATGTGGTGATCGCCAGTCGCAAGTACGACAGCTGCGTGACCACCGCGGCCGAGATCGAAGCGCACACCGGTCGCACCGCGTTGCCGTACGCCGTACACGTTGGCCGGTGGGCTGAGCTCGACGGACTCGTCCACGCCGTCTACGAGCGGTTCGGCAGGCTCGACGTACTGATCAACAACGC
>JBAXIR010000073.1:0-13516 GCA_037138275.1 Mycobacteriaceae bacterium
GCCGCTGTTGAGCGGCGGTTAGAGTGCGGCCAATCCGCTGTTCGGCGGCGGTTACAGTGACTTAGTGGCCGCCCGGCAGCTCTCCCTGAGTTCGTCGATCGCCAGACTGCACGGCGACGAGCGCATCGAGGCCGCACCGCTCAACGCCACCGAGTTGACCGCCATGCGGCGCACCCGCCTGTTCGGCGCGACGGGAACCGTTCTGATGGGCATCGGCGCACTCGGCGCGGGCGCCCGCCCGGTGGTGCAGGACCCCACCTTCGGAGTCCGGGTGCTCAATCTGCCGTCGCGCATCCAGACCGTCTCGCTGACGATGACCACGACCGGCGCGGTGATGATGGCGCTGGCCTGGCTGTTGCTGGGCCGCTTCACGCTGGGGCCCCGCCGGATGTCGCGCAGCCAACTGGACCGCACCCTGCTGCTCTGGATCCTGCCCCTGCTGATCGCCCCGCCGATGTATAGCAAGGACGTCTACTCCTACCTCGCGCAGAGCCAGATCGCCCGAATCGGACTGAACCCCTACCGGGTGGGTCCGGCGCCGGGACTGGGGTTGGACCATGTGTTCACCCTCTCGGTGCCGAGCCTGTGGCGGGAAACGCCCGCACCCTATGGGCCGCTGTTCCTCTGGATCGGCCGCGGCATCTCGGCACTCACCGGAGAGAACATCGTCGCCGCGGTGCTGTGTCATCGCGTGATCGTGTTGATCGGCGTCGGCCTTATCGTCTGGGCCACACCACGATTGGCGCTCCGCTGCGGGGTTGCCGAAGTCAGCGCCCTGTGGTTGGGCGCGGCCAACCCACTACTGCTGATGCACCTGGTTGCCGGAATCCACAACGAGGCCCTCATGCTCGGCCTGATGCTCACCGGCACCGAGATCTCATTGCGGGGAATCGATCAGGGGAGACCGCTCTTGCCACGGCCACTGAAGTGGCCACGGTCCCAGACTGATTGGGACCGGTGGGCCCCACTGGCTCTGCTTACGGCCGGGACGGTGTTGATCGCGATGTCGTCCCAGGTGAAACTGCCCGGTCTGCTGGCACTGGGATTCACCACGATGGCCCTTGCGCACCGCTGGGGCGGAACACTCAAGGCGTTCCTGTCGGCCGGCCTGCTGTTGGGACCGCTGGCACTGGCGGTGATGACGCTCATCGGCTGGGCCAGTGGGCTGGGCTTCGGCTGGATCTTCACCCTCGGCACCGCGAACGTGGTGCGCAGTTGGATGTCGCCGCCGACCCTGCTGGCCCTCGGCACCGGGCAGGTCGGCATCCTGCTCGGCCTGGGTGATCACACCACCGCCGTGCTCTCGCTGACCCGTGCGATGGGCGTGCTGATCATCGCCGTCACCGTCAGTTGGCTACTGCTGTCGGTACTCCGTGGGCGGTTGCACCCGGTGGGCGGACTGGGCGTCGCACTGGGCGCAACGGTGCTGCTGTTCCCAGTCGTACAGCCGTGGTACCTGATGTGGGCGATCATCCCCCTCGCCGCATGGGCCACCCAGCCACGATTCCGAGTCGCCGTCATCGCGGTCACCCTGATCGTCGGCATCTTCGGTCCCACCGCCAACGGTGACCGGTTCGCCCTGTTCCAGATCATCGACGCGACACTGGCCAGCGCGGTGATCGTGGCGCTGTTGATCGCGTTGACCCGAAACCGGCTGCCATGGCGTGACGCGCCCGGAACCAGTGAGCGCCAGACCGGGCAGGAAGTCGAGGCCGGCGACGCCGACGTGCCCGCGCCGCGACCACCGGCACCAAGTCCGATCACCGACGCCTACGCTGAGTCACCGTGAGTTCCGGAGCCACTACCCCGGTGCGGTTGCGCGGGGTTTCGAAAAGATACGGGTCCACCCTCGCGGTGAACGACCTGGATCTCGAGGTGCAACGCGCTGAAGTACTGGCTCTGCTCGGACCGAACGGGGCGGGAAAGACGACGACCGTCGAGATGTGCGAGGGATTCATCAGCCCGGACTCCGGAACCGTCGAAGTGCTGGGCCTGGATCCGATAGCCGACAACGCGCGGGTACGCGAACGGATCGGGGTGATGCTGCAGGGCGGCGGCGGCTACCCGGCGGCGCGAGCCGGGGAGATGCTGAACCTGGTCGCCGCCTATGCCGCGCGCCCTCTGGACCCCGCCTGGCTACTGGACACCCTCGGGCTTACCGACTCCGCCCGCACCACCTACCGGCGACTGTCCGGCGGACAACAACAGCGGCTGGCACTGGCGTGTGCGATCGTGGGCCGGCCGGAACTGGTCTTCCTCGACGAACCAACCGCCGGTATGGACGCCCACGCCCGACTTGTGGTGTGGGAACTCATCGACGGTCTGCGCCGCGACGGGGTGACGGTGGTGCTGACGACACACCAACTCAATGAAGCCGAGGAATTGGCCGACCGGATCGTGATCATTGATAACGGATCCGCCGTCGTCTCAGGAACGCCCGCGCAGTTGATGCACAGCGGTGCCGAGGATCAACTGCGATTCACCGCTCCGCGCCGACTCGATCTTGCGCTGTTGATCGCGGCACTGCCGGAGGGTTACCGCGTGAGTGAACGCACACCCGGGGAATACCTCGTCGAGGGTAAAGTTGTCCCACAGGTTCTGGCGACGGTGACCACGTGGTGCGCACGGCTGAACATCCTGACCACTGACCTGCGTGTCGAGCAACGGAGCCTCGAAGACGTGTTCCTCGACGTGACGGGCAAGGAGTTGCGGCAGTGACCGAACTGTTCCCCGCCGGAACCTTCACCCCGGATCCGCGGGCGAACAGCGTGCCGCGGATGCTGGTCGCGCAGTACGGCCTCGAACTCAAACTGTTGCTACGCAACGGTGAACAACTTCTGCTCACCATGTTCATTCCGATCACGCTGCTGATCGGGCTCACGCTGCTGCCGCTGGGTTCCTTCGGCGCCAACCGGGTCGCGGTGTTCCTGCCCGCGATCATGGCTCTGGCGGTGATCTCCACGGCGTTCACCGGCCAGGCCATCGCGGTGGCATTCGACCGTCGCTACGGCGCCCTGAAAAGACTCGGCGCCACCGCCCTGCCGGTGTGGGGCATCATCGTCGGCAAGACCCTGGCCGTGGTGAGTGTTGTTTTCCTGCAGGCGATTCTGCTCGGTGGGATCGGGCTGGCGCTGGGCTGGCGACCGAATCCGGCAGGCCTGCTGTTGGGCGCGGTGATCATCGCCCTCGGCACGGCAGCCTTCGTGGCATTGGGACTGCTGCTCGGCGGAACCATGCGGGCTGAAATCGTGCTGGCCGTGGCCAACCTGCTGTGGTTCGTCTTCGCCGGTCTTGGTGCACTCACGCTCGAGACCGGGGCGATCCCGCGGGCGTTGACTTCGGTGGCGCGGTTGACACCGTCCGGCGCATTGACCGAGGCCCTAGAGCAGGCGACGGCGCTGTCGATTGACTGGTTCGGGATTGCCGTACTGGCTGCCTGGGGCGCGGTGGCGGCGGTGGCGGCGCGGCGCTGGTTCCGGTTCACCTGATGGGACGGTTCTTCCGGCGGCTTGTGGACCTGCTCCCCCTGCCGAGTTTGCGCACCCAGCGGATCCTCGCCGCGGCCGTCGTGATTTCCCAGGCGTTGATCGCGGTCACCGGGTCGATCGTTCGGGTCACCGCATCCGGTCTGGGCTGTCCAACCTGGCCGCAATGCTTCCCGGGCAGTTTCACCCCGGTACCGCACGCCGAGGTGCCGATCGTCCACCAGGCCGTCGAGTTCGGAAACCGATTGATCACCTTCGCCGTTGTGATCACCGCGATCCTGGCGGTGCTCGCCGTCACCCGGGCCCGACGGCGACGCGAGGTGGTGTTCTACGCCTGGCTGATGCCGGCCTCCACCGTCCTTCAGGCTGTGATCGGCGGGATTACGGTACTGACCGGTCTGCTCTGGTGGACGGTTGCGGTTCATCTACTCGTGTCGATGGCGATGGTCTGGCTGGCGACGCTGCTCTACATCAAGATCGGTGAGCCCGACGACGGTGCAGTCGCTGCTGTCGTTCCGAACCCGTTGCGCCAGTTGACGTTTCTCAGTGCGATCCTGCTCACCTCAACACTGATCACCGGCACCCTGGTCACCGGGGCGGGCCCGCATGCCGGCGATAAGAGTCCGCAACGCGCAGTGCCCAGACTCGAGGTCGAGATCATCACACTCGCGCACATCCACGCCAGCCTGCTGATCTGCTACCTCAGCCTGCTGATCGGCTTGGGCGCCGGCTTGCTGGCCGTCAATTCCCCGCGATTAGTCAAGCGGCGACTGGGCTTTGTGGTGGGCGCGGTTATGGTCCAGGCCCTGATCGGAGTGGTGCAGTACCACACCGGAGTGCCCGCCGTGCTGGTTGCATTCCATGTCGCCGGTGCGGCAACGTGCACCGTCGCCACCGCGGCGCTATGGGCCTCGATGCGACAGCGGACCGAGTCCCATTCGCTCGCAGGCCGACTCCACACCGAGGGCGAACGTGCGCTGCTGTAACGCGCGGGCGGCGTCGTCGAGATGGCGCCAACCCAGATCGGGCCCGATGAGATCGAGTTCGGCCACAACCGGATCTCGACGGCCGCCGATCAGATCGACGCGGGCGAAGAGCAATTCGGCTCTGGTGATACCTGTCTTCGCGCACGCGACGTCCACCGCGGCATAGCCCAGATCCCAGAGTTCAAAATCTTCTTCGGCGCCGCGCAACACCCCTGCTGCGGACGAGTCGAAAGCGTGGGACTGCTCGCCGCTGAGGAAGATCAACGAGGTCCCCGGCGATTGCGCCCGGTGTTGGGAAACAGCCCGGGTGCCGGACGCCGCTACCGGTATTCCCGCCGCGGCCAGGTCCCGCCGGTAGCGCGTGGCGCCGTTCCACGCGATCGCGGCCGGAGGATTGAGCAGGTTGGCCACCCGGGTGGTCCAGGCCCCAAACTCCTCGCGCCGGTCAGTCATGTCATCCCCGACCGAACGAAGGATCACCAGGTCGGCCTCCTCGGTCTGGGGGTCGTCCCATGCCAGCCATCGGCCGTGCAGTCCGCGCCGGCGTAATGCCCCGACCAGACCGGCATCGTCGGCGTCACCGTCGGGCAGGTGACCACCCGCGGCCAGCACGATGCGCGGGTGGAAGACATTGGGCCGGGCCAGCTTCATCGTGACCTCACAACTGCGATGATAGTGACATGCACGCTGTCGAAGTCGCCCAGACAGGCGGTCCCGAGGTTCTGCGCTATGTCGAGAAGCCCACACCGGCGGCCGGTCCCGGCGAAGTGCTCATCAAAGCCGACGCCATCGGGGTCAACTACATCGACATCTATTTCCGTTCCGGCACCTACCCTCGGCCATTGCCGTACGTGGTCGGCACCGAGGTGTGCGGCACCGTGGCAGCCGTAGGCGACGATGTCGCCGTCATCAATACCGGTGATCGGGTCGTGACCGCGAATGCGGTGGGTGCCTATGCCGAATACTGCACCGCCCCAGCTGATTTCGTTGCCTATGTTCCCGAGTCCGTGCAGTCGGATGTGGTCGCCTCAGCACTGCTGAAAGGGATGACCGCGCACTACCTGATCAAATCGGTCTATCCGGTACAGCCACGCGACTTCCTGCTCGTGCACGCCGGCGCCGGCGGCGTCGGCCTGATCCTGACCCAGTGGGCGACCAGCCTGGGGGCCCGGGTCATCACCACCGCGTCTACCCCGCAGAAGTCGGAACTCTCCCGGCAGGCCGGTGCGATCGAGGTGCTCGACTACCCCGACGACGCGAACGAGTTCGCCGGCCGGGTACGCGAGTTGACCAACGGCCACGGTGTGGCCGCGGTCTACGACGGGGTCGGCGCCTCGACCTTCGACGCCAGCCTGGCAAGCCTCGCGGTGCGCGGCACCCTGGCCCTGTTCGGTGCGGCCAGCGGACCGGTGCCACCGGTCGATCCGCAGCGGCTCAGCGCCGCCGGGTCAGTCTCGCTCACCCGGCCGAGCCTGGTGCACTTCGTCCGCACACCCGACGAATTCGCTTGGCGCGCAGGCGAAGTACTGGACGCGATAGCCGACGGATCGATCGCCGTTACCGTGAGTGGCCACTATCCGCTGGCCGAAGCCGACCGGGCCCATACCGACCTCGCGGCCCGAAAGACCACGGGTTCCATCGTGCTGCTGCCCTGAACCGGCTCAGCCGAGCAGCGTCGGCAGCCCCAGCACCGAATCAACGGCCAGCGCGCAGAACACCGCGGACAGATAGTTGTTGGACTGCAGGAACAGCTTCAGCGGCTTGACCGCCTCGCCCCGACGTACGCCGGCCTGCAATCGGTGGGCCAGCGTCAGAAACCAGGCGCCAGCCAGTACCGCCACCACCGCGTAGAGCCAGCCGGCGGCCGGAACCAGTGCCAGCGTGGCCACCACCGTCAGCCAGGTGTAGACGACGATCTGCTTGGTTACCTGCCGCTCGGTGGCGACCACCGGCAGCATCGGGACGCCCGCGGCGGCGTAGTCCTCCTTGTAGCGCATGGCCAGCGCCCAGGTGTGCGGCGGAGTCCAGAAGAAGATGATGGCGAACATCACCAGCGCCTGCCATCCGACGGTGCCGGTGGCCGCCGACCAGCCGATCATCACCGGCATGCAGCCCGCGGCTCCACCCCACACGACGTTTTGCGACGTGCGGCGCTTGAGCAGCAGCGTGTAGACCAACACGTAAAAGGCGATGGTCGCCGCCGCCAGATGGGCCGACAACAGATTGGTGGTCCACCACAACCAGAAGAACGAGGCCACCGACAGCGCGAGCCCGAAGATCAGCGCGTGGCTGCGCGGCACCGTCGCCCGGGCCAGCGGCCGTCCCGCGGTGCGCTTCATTACCTTGTCGATGTCGGCGTCGGCGACACAGTTCAGGGTGTTGGCCCCGCCGGCAGCCAGCATGCCCCCGAAGAGCGTGTTGAGAATCAGAACCAGATCCACCGAACCCCGGTTGGCGAGCAGCATCGCCGGGATCGTGGTCACCAGCAGCAACTCGATGACCCGGGGTTTTGTCAGCGACACATACCCCAGCACCGTGTTGCGAAGCCGCCTGTCAGCACCTGCGACGAGGGTGGTCTCGCGAACGTCCACGCGATAACTCCTCACGAGCGGCTTGCGGATGACCGCAAGGATCCAGCGTCTACTGCAGGGCGTCTACTACAGGCGATGGTAGACCGGGTTGGACCACAGCGATACCTGCGGGTGGGTTCCAGGCAATGACGGCCCCGACCCGGTGAAGTCGGCCATGATTCACCCCCCGGATTCACCCCCCGGATTCACCCCCCGGGGTTCACCTTTTGGTTACCTGATGGCCAGACCAATGAGCTGCGCTGAAGCTCGAACGAAGTCGGGTATTCGCCATTAGGGTGAGTCCGGATTGCCCTGCCACAACGACGCGACGAAGCCAGGAGTGAATTCGTGACGACACTCGAAGAGATTTCCACGCTGACCCAGCCCCATCACCCCGCCGATTGGACCGAGTTGGACTCGCGCGCCGTCGATACCGCGCGGGTGTTGGCGGCTGACGCGGTTCAGAAGGTGGGAAATGGCCACCCCGGCACGGCCATGAGCCTCGCGCCGCTGGCCTACACCCTCTTCCAGCGGGCCATGCGCCACGACCCCAGCGACACCGAATGGCTGGGCCGCGACCGGTTCGTGCTGTCCTGCGGGCACAGCAGCCTCACCCTGTACATCCAGCTGTATCTCGGCGGATTCGGGCTGGAACTCTCCGATATCGAGGCACTGCGCACGTGGGGCTCCAAGACCCCCGGCCATCCAGAGTTCCGTCACACAAAGGGCGTGGAGATCACCACCGGCCCGCTGGGCCAGGGCCTGGCCTCGGCAGTCGGCATGGCGATGGCTGCCCGCTTCGAACGCGGTCTGTTCGACCCCGACGCGCCCGCCGGCACCAGCCCGTTCGACCACCACATCTATGTCATCGCCTCCGATGGCGACATGGAGGAGGGCGTCACCAGCGAGGCGTCCTCGATTGCCGGCACCCAGCAACTCGGCAATCTCATCGTGCTCTGGGACGACAACGAGATCTCCATTGAGCACGACACCAATATCGCGTTCACCGAGAACACTCCGGCGCGCTATGAGGCTTACGGCTGGCACGTTCAGGTCGTGGAGGGCGGGGAGAACATCGTCGGCATCGAAAAGGCGATCGAGGCGGCGAAGAAGGTCACCGATAAGCCCTCGTTCATCGCGCTGCGGACCATCATCGGCTACCCGGCACCGACCAAGATGAATACCGGTGGGGTGCACGGCTCGGCGTTGGGCGCCGACGAGGTGGCCGCCACCAAGAAGGTGCTCGGCTTCGACCCGGACAAAAGCTTTGAGGTCACCGACGAGGTGATCGGGCACACCCGAAAGCTCGTCGACCGCGGCCGGGCGGCTCATGAGACGTGGCAGAGCGGGTTCGACGCCTGGGCGAAGCGCGAACCGGAACGCAAGAAGCTGCTGGATCGGCTGCTGGCCCGAGAGTTGCCCGCGGGCTGGGATGCCGACCTGACCCACTGGGAACCGGGCTCCAAGCCGGTCGCCACGCGGGCCGCGTTCGGACAGGCCCTCAATGACGTCGCGATCAAGCTACCCGAATTGTGGGGCGGCTCCGCGGATCTGGCCGGCAGCAACAACACCACCATCAACGGGTGCAAATCGTTCGGTCCGCCGTCGATCTCGACTGAGGACTACACCGCCGACTGGTATGGCCGCGTGCTGCACTTCGGCATTCGCGAGCACGCGATGGGCTCAATCCTTTCCGGCATCGTGCTGCACGGCCCCACCCGCCCCTTCGGCGGCACATTCATGCAGTTTTCCGATTACATGCGGCCGGCCGTGCGACTGGCCGCGTTGATGGATATCGATCCCATCTACATCTGGACGCACGACTCGATCGGTCTGGGCGAGGACGGACCGACCCACCAACCCGTAGAGCACCTGGCTGCGCTGCGGGCCATTCCGAACCTATCGGTGGTGCGTCCCGGCGACCCGAACGAGACCGCCTTCGCATGGCGCGCCATCATTGCGCGGGGCACCGACTCCGCAAGCGGCCCGGTTGGTTTCATTCTGACCCGTCAGGGCATTCCGGTTCTGGAAGGAACCAGCAGCGACGGTGTCGCACGCGGCGGCTATGTGCTCGGCGGCGGCTCGTCCGAGGATGCCGACGTGGTCATTATCGGGACCGGATCCGAATTGCAATTAGCCGTCGAAGCCCAGAAACTACTGGCCGCCAAGAACATCCGCGCCGCCGTGGTGTCCATGCCGTGCGTCGAATGGTTCGAATCACAGCCCCAAAAATACCGCGATCAGGTTCTGCCGCCGAAGCTCACAGCCAGGGTCGCGGTGGAGGCCGGCATCGCGCAGAGTTGGTACAAGTTTGTCCCCGGCGGTGAGATCGTCTCACTCGAGCACTACGGCGCCTCGGCCGACGACAAGACACTGTTCCGCGAGTTCGGGTTCACCGCCGAGGCGGTAGCCGCCGCTGCGGAACGCGCAGTCAACAACTAACCCTCACATCCAACCCTCACCCCTAACCCACAAACAACCCAGGAGATATCGCACATGTCCCAGAATTCACACCTCGCAGCACTATCGGCGGCAGGCGTCTCGGTCTGGCTCGACGACCTGTCCCGGGACCGGCTCAGCTCCGGCAACCTGCAGGAACTCATCGACACCAAGAGCATCGTCGGCGTCACCACCAACCCGTCGATCTTCCAGGCCGCGTTGTCGACAGGCACCGCCTACGACGCACAGGTTAAAGAACTGGCGGCCCGCGGCGCCGACGTCGACGCCACCATCCGCACCGCGACCACCGATGACGTCCGGCAGGCCTGCGACGTTCTCCGACCGCAGTGGACGGCCTCCAACGGCATCGACGGGCGAGTCTCAATCGAGGTCGATCCCAGACTGGCGCACGAGACCGACAAGACGATCCTGCAGGCAATCGAACTGTGGAAGATCGTCGACCGGCCCAACGTCCTGATCAAGATACCGGCCACGCTGGCCGGACTGCCCGCGATCACCGCTGTTCTGGCCGAGGGCATCTCGGTGAATGTGACGCTGATTTTCTCCGTCGAACGCCACCGCGCGGTCATGGCGGCTTACCTCGCCGGTCTCGAAGCCGCCCAGGCGGCCGGGCACGATCTGAATCTGATCCATTCCGTCGCATCGTTCTTCGTCTCCCGGGTGGACACCGAGATCGATAAGCGTCTTGAGGCGATCGGCACGGACGAGGCCTTGGCGCTTCGGGGCAAGGCCGGTGTGGCCAATGCACGTCTGGCCTACGCCGCCTATGAGGAGGTGTTCTGCTCCGGGGGGCGTTGGACACCGTTGGCCCAGGCCGGCGGATGGGTGCAGCGACCCCTGTGGGCGTCCACCGGAGTGAAGAATCCCGACTACTCCGACACCCTGTACGTCACCGAATTGGTGGGCCCCAACACGGTCAACACGATGCCGGAGAAGACCCTGGACGCCGTCGCCGACCACGGCGTCGTCACCGGCGACACCCTCAGCGGTACCGGTGCGGCGTCGCAAGCCGTTTTCGACGAACTCAGTGCGATCGGTATCGATCTCGGCGATGTGTTCGCCCACCTGGAGGACGACGGCGTGGACAAGTTCGAGAAGTCCTGGCAGGAACTCCTCGATGCGACCCAGGGCCAATTGGACGCCGTCGCAAAATGAGCCCGGCTACAAAGACCGACGGCGGCGGTCCGGCACCGTCGGCATGGCGAAACCCATTGCGGGACAAGCTCGACAAGCGGATGCCCCGGGTCGCCGGTCCATGCAGTGTGGTGATCTTCGGTGTCACCGGCGATCTGTCCCGCAAGAAGCTGATGCCGGCCATCTACGACCTCGCCAACCGCGGCCTGCTACCACCATCGTTCTCACTGGTGGGCTTCGCCCGCCGGGAGTGGGCAGATCAGGACTTCGGCCAGATCGTATACGACGCCGTGAAGGAGCACGCCCGAACCCCGTTCCGCCAGGAGGTGTGGGATCGACTGGTCGAGGGAATCCGTTTCGTCCAGGGCAGCTTCGACGATGACGCCGCCTTCGCACTGCTGGCCGAGACACTGCTGAAACTCGATACCGAACGAGGCACCGGCGGTAACCACGCCTTCTACCTCTCGATCCCGCCGAAGGCGTTCCCGGTGGTGTGCGAGCAACTGCAACGCTCCGGCCTGGCCGCGCCGAAAGAGCATCAGTGGTGCCGGGTGGTGATCGAAAAGCCCTTCGGCCACGACCTGGACAGCGCTATCGAACTCAACAAGGTGGTCAACAGCGTGTTCCCCGAGGAGTCGGTGTTCCGCATCGACCACTACCTCGGCAAGGAGACGGTGCAGAACATCTTGGCCCTGCGCTTCGCCAACACGCTCTACGAGCCGATTTGGAACAGCCACTACGTCGACAGCGTGCAGATCACCATGGCCGAGGATATCGGTTTGGGCGGGCGTGCCGGTTATTACGACGGCATTGGCGCCGCCCGCGACGTGATACAGAACCACCTGTTGCAACTGCTGGCACTCACCGCCATGGAGGAGCCGGTCAGCTTCTCCCCCGATGAGATCAAGGCCGAAAAGATCAAGGTCCTCTCCGCCACCAGGCTGGCCCAACCACTGAACCTGACCACCGCGCGCGGGCAGTACAGCTCAGGTTGGCAGGGCGGCGAGCAAGTGGTCGGACTGCTCGACGAGGATGGCTTCTCTAAGACGTCGATCACCGAGACCTTCGCCGCGATCGAACTGGAGGTCGACACCCGACGCTGGGCGGGTGTGCCGTTTTATCTACGGACCGGAAAACGCCTGGGCCGCAGGGTGACTGAGATCGCGATGTTGTTCAAGCGGGCTCCGCACCTGCCGTTCGACGCCACCATGACTGAGGAGCTCGGCCAGAACGCACTGGTGTTCCGGGTTCAGCCGGATGAGGGCATCACGTTGCGCTTCGGATCCAAGGTTCCGGGCAGCACCATGGAGGTACGGGACGTCAACATGGACTTCTCCTACGGATCGGCATTCGCCGAGGATTCTCCCGAAGCCTACGAACGTCTGATCCTCGATGTCCTGCTTGGAGAACCGTCACTGTTCCCAGTCAACGCGGAAGTCGAATTATCTTGGGAGATACTGGATCCCGCGCTGGATTACTGGGCTTCGGCTCAGGGGGCACAGGCACGCCCCGATCCATACGAGTCGGGCACCTGGGGTCCGGACTCGGCATTCGCGATGTTGGAGCGTTCGGGCCGGCAGTGGCGGCGGCCGTGATCACCGGAAGGGGAACAGCACTGTGATCGTCGACATCCCGGACACCACGACCAACGAGATCAATAAGCGCATCACCGAACTTCGCGAGGAGGGCGGTGCGATCACCCTGGGCCGGGTGCTGACCCTGGTGGTGGCACCCGACACCGAGGACATCGTCGAGGACTCCATCGACGCCGCGGTGGCAGCCAGTCGCGAACACCCGTGCCGGATCATCGTCGTGGTACCGATCGACCGATTGGGCACCGAACCGCGCCTGGACGGCCAACTCCGGGTGGGCGGTGATGCCGGCGCCGGCGAAGTGGTGGTCTTGCGGACCGCCGGGCCGCTGGCTTCGCATGCCAGCAGTGTGGTGCTGCCGTTCCTGCTTCCCGATACACCTGTGGTGATCTGGTGGCCCGGAACCGCTCCGGACGTGCCGTCCCAGGATCCGTTGGGCCGCTTGGCGATTCGACGGATCACCGATGCCACCGGGACCGAGGACCCGCTTGCCGCGTTACGCAGCCGGCTGGCGAGCTACGCAGACGGCGACACCGATCTGGCCTGGAGCCGGATCACCTACTGGCGCGCCCTGCTGGCGTCGGCGCTTGATCAGCCACCGCATGAACCGGTCACCACCGCGGTGGTATCGGGTCTCAAGCACGAGCCCGCCCTGGACATCCTGGCCGGCTGGCTGGCCAGCAGGATCGACGGACCGGTGCGTCGCGAGATTGGCGAGCTGAAGGTGGAGTTGATGCAGCCCAGCCAGACCATCACACTGAGCCGGCCGCAGGACGGGTCGATCGCCACGCTGGTCCGCACCGGGTGGCCGGGTTCGCGGCTTCCGCTCGCGCGCCGGGAGACTCGCGAATGCCTGGCCGAGGATCTGCGCCGACTCGATGCCGACCAGATCTACCACGAGGCATTGGCCGGGATCGCGAAGGTTCAATACGCGCCCGGGTGGAACGCCTGACCGTGGCGGAATCCGTCGAAACCTACCCCGACGCGGGAGCCCTGGTAGCCGCCACCGGCGACCGGCTGGCGGCAACAATCTTTGCGGCCGTCGCGGCGCGCGGTAGCGCGATGATCGTGTTGACCGGCGGGGGTACCGGTATCGGTCTGCTTAAACACCTCGGCACGCACCCGATTGATTGGGCTCGGGTACACCTTTTCTTCGGTGACGACCGGTACGTGCCAATCGATGACGACGAGCGTAACGAGAAGCAGGCGCGTGAGGCACTGCTGGACCACATCGACATCCCGGCGGCCAATATCCACGCGATGCCGGCCAGCGACAGCGGGTTCGGCGA
>JBAXIR010000074.1:0-13129 GCA_037138275.1 Mycobacteriaceae bacterium
TCCGGTGCGGCCAAGGCAGACGCAGTGGCCGCCGCGATCGGAGGTGCCGACCCGGCCGACGTGCCCGCCGCCGGCGCGGTGGGTCTCGAGAAGACGCTGTGGCTGCTGGACAAGGCCGCGGCACGCCTGCTGAACAGAGAGAAGGCCTGAGAACTCCGCGAGGCCAACTGCGCGGTAAACTCCACATGCCGCGCTATTGCACCTAGATGGAATTGAGAAGAGATCGTGACCGACTTAAAGCAGTCGTATAAGGACGTCCAAGCCCACTACGACCTGTCGGATGATTTCTTCAGCCTGTTCCTCGACCCGACTCTCACGTACACCTGCGCGTACTTCGAGCAGGATGACTACGACCTCGAACAAGCCCAGATGGCGAAGATCGATCTTGTACTGGGCAAGCTCGATCTCAAACCCGGGATGACGGTCCTCGACATCGGCTGTGGCTGGGGATCCGCTTTGGCGCGGGCGACTGAGAAGTACGACGTCAACGTCATCGGGCTGACGATCAGCAAGAACCAGTATGAACACGTCAAAGAGCTTTTTGCGGGCCTGCCCGGCGAGCGCACCAAGGAGGTTCACTTCCAGGCCTGGCAGGAATTCGACGGTAAGTTCGACCGTGTTTTCATGATCGGCTCGTTCGAGCACTTCGGCTTTGAGACCTATCCGGAGTTCTTCCGCAAGATGTATGCGGCGCTACCCGACGACGGGCGGATGCTGTTACACACGATCGTCGCCCACGATATCGACTTTTACCGAGATAACGGGATCACGCTGACAATCAGCGATCTGAAGATGATCCTCTTCATGGCGAAGGTGATCTTCCCCGGATGCCGCCTGCCGTCACCGGAGATCATCGCGGCGCGGAGTTCGGAAGTGGGATTCAAGATCGAGCGCATCCAGAAGTTGGGTCTGCACTACGCCCGCACGCTGGACAACTGGCATGCGAATTTGGTCGCCCATCGTGACGAGGCCATCAGGGTGGCGGGGCAACAGGCCTATGACGACTACGACAGGTACATGATCGGCTGCGCCGGCGGATTCCGAAAAGGCATCGTCGACCTGATGCAGTTCACGATCGTCAAATAGCCGCTCCTGAGGTGCTCAGCGCTTTTTCGCGTTGAGCACGTTGTCGATCGGGGTGCTATCGCCCTTGGCGCGCTTCACGGCTCGCTTCTCTTTCAGCGATTTCCCGGGCTTCTTTGACATGGCTTGACGCGGGGACTTGTCAGACACGGTTGACCCTTTGGCTTGTGGGGCCTGCCTGGTCCCGTCCCTCGAACTGTACGCCGCTGATGATGCTTCAGCCGCTGTTGCGCAGCGCCGAGGCTAAACCGCTCATTGTCAACAGGATTCCGCGCTGAACCAGATCGTCGTCATCACCGCCGCGGTACCGACGCAACAGTTCGACCTGCAGATGGTTGAGTGGCTCAAGATATGGGAATCGGTTGAACACCGACCGGGCCAGCGCCGGATTGTCAGCCAGCAGATCCTCCTGGCCGGTGATCAGCTTGTGCATCGCGATGGTGCGTGCGTGTTCGGTGCGGATCATGTCGAACACCCGATGTCGCAGTTCAGTGTCGGCGACGAGTTCGGAGTAGCGAGCCGCCAAACCCATATCGGACTTGGCCAGCACCTGCGCCATATTGGACAGCACCGTGCGGAAGAACGGCCACTTGATGTAAAGATTGCGCAGCACCTCAGTGCGTTCCTCGCTCCCGGCGATCCACCCCTCGATCGCCGTCCCGGTGCCGTACCACCCGGGCAGCATCACCCGGCACTGACTCCACGCGAGCACCCACGGGATCGCGCGCAGATCGGAGATCGCCGTGGTGGCTTTGCGACTGCTGGGCCGGCTACCGATATTGAGCGAACCGATCTCGCTGACCGGTGTGGAGGCTTCGAAATACTCGACGAATCCCGCTGTGCGGTGGACTAATTCGGCGTAGGCATGCTGTGCGAGGTCGGCGAGTTCGTCGAGTACCCGGTAGGCGGGCCCGGCTTCGGACCCGAGGCCCTCGACATCGAGCAGGGTCGACTCCAGGGTTGCCGCGACCAGGCTCTCCAGGTTGCGATGCGCGATCCGCGGTTCGGCGTACTTGGCGGCGATCACCTCGCCCTGCTCGGTCAGGCGCAACGAGCCGTTGACCGCACCGGGCGGCTGAGCCAGGATCGCGTCATAACTCGGTCCGCCGCCGCGGCCGACGGTGCCCCCGCGGCCGTGGAAGAGGCGCAACCGGATCCCGGTCCTGCGGGCCGACTCGACCAGGTTCAACTCCGCCCGGTACAGCGCCCAGTTCGCCGCCAGATAACCGCCGTCCTTATTGGAGTCGGAGTACCCGAGCATCACTTCCTGGGTATCACCCCACGCCCCGACCATCGCCCGGTACAGCGGGATCGCCACGGCCGACTCGACTACAGCCGCGCCGCGTTGGAGATCGTCGATCGTCTCGAACAGCGGCACGATCCCCACCGGCGCATACGGGTGATCACCCGAAACATCAAGCAGCCCAGCCTCTTTGAGCAACAGAGCTGCCTCCAGCAGATCCGAAACCGACTGGCACATCGAGATGATGTAGGCCGGGATCGCGGCGGCGCCCAGTAGCCGGACAGCACGTGCAGCGGCGCCGACGATGTCCAGTTCCTTTTGAGCAAGTTCGGAGATTTCGGCCCCGTCGCGAACCAGGGGGCGTCGGGTGGACAACTCTGCGACCAGCACATCGACTCGGTCCCGCTCCGGCAATGCGGCGTAGTCGGGGTGCACGCCGGCCCAGGCCAGCAGTTCGGCCACCACCTGTTCGTGGGTTTCGGAGTTCTGTCGCATGTCCAGCCCGCAGAGGTGAAATCCAAAGGTCTCGACGGCGTTCCGCAGCCGGGCCAGGCGGTCGTCGGCCAACAGCGCACTGCCGTGGACGCGAAGCGAAGCGTCGATCACGCCGAGATCGGTAAGCAGTTCGGCGGGGGTCGGATACGGCGGCAACCCGAGGTCCAGTACGTGCTCGGGTTGGCGGTCGAGGATGCCCACCGCGGTCGAGGTCAACCGGGCCCGCACCACCCGAACCGCCCGGCGGTACGGCTCGTCGGCGCGGTCCGGTTCGGCACAGTCGGCGGCGAGTTCGACTAGTGCCGAGTCGATCTGAACCAGCCGGGCCGACATCGACAGTTCCTGCTCAAGAGCGGCCAACTCGTCGAAGTAGTGGCCAAGCGCGGTGGCGGCGGCGCTGCCGGTGGCCAATTCGACCACCTCTGCCGTCACGTTCGGGTTGCCGTCCCGGTCGCCACCGATCCAGGATCCCGCCCGCACGATCGGGTGTTGGGCCAGTCCCGCATCGGGCCAGCGGCTCTGTAGTTCGTCCCGCACCGCGGCGTTGACCTTCGGAATAACCTCGAGGAATGCCGCCGGGTAGTAGCGCAGGCCCGAGGCGATCTCATCGGAAATCTTCACGCGCGACAACCGGATCAGCGCGGACTGCCACAGGGTAAGGATCTGCAGCCGAAGCTCGGTGTCGATCGTCCTGCCATCCTCGGTCTGGACTTGGCCGTGCAGCCTCATCCGCATCAGCCTGGTGATGTGGTTCTGGGTGTCGAAGATCGTGCGCCGACGGGTCTCGGTGGGGTGCGCGGTGATCACCGGTGACACCATCGCGTCCCGCAACGCGTCGGCGACGGTGTCGCCGCACAGTCCGGCGGCGTCGAGCTTGCGATAGGTCGCCGCGAGTGTGCTGTCGGCGGGCGGCTCCCCGGCGTCGACGTGGATGGCGCGGCGCCGTTCCCGGTGAATGTCTTCGGCGACATTGGCCAGCAGCGCGAAGTGGCTGAACGCCCTGATGACCGGGATCGCCTGGCGAATGTCGATACCGTCGAAGAGTCGGGCCATTTCGGCCCGGTCGATTTCCGAGCGCCGCACCCGGAACGACTCCACCCGAGCCCGCTCCACGAGCGCGAACACCTCGTCGCCGTTCTGCTCGCGCACGGTGTCACCCAGCATTGCCCCGAGCAGGCGAATGTCCTCGCGCATCGGCTCGGTGGCCTCCCGGCCGACCGCCGTTCGATAGACCGCGCCGATCGGCTCCAGTGCGGTATCCGGGGTTGGCGCGGTCATGCGACCAGTATCGGTGTCCGGTGGGCGTGCCGCTGACCGAGGACTGCGGCTCAAACTTTCTCCACAGTCCCGGTTTCATCCACAGTGTCGAGTTTGGCGACTCGTAACTCGAACATGCGTTCGATACTGTCGGCTCATGGACTCCACTGCCCAACCGCTCACCGCCGATGCGGCGCGCGCTCGGATGCGGACCGATCTGGATGCGATCGACGCCGCGCACGATCGCCTACGGTCACTGCGCACGGATCTGGTGGGCAATGCGTTCCGAGTCGAGGTCGCTGAGCGCCTGGAGGCACAGGGCCGTACCAATCGCGGCCTGTCCTACCGGCTGTTCGCTGAGCTGTCCGATCCTGCCGACGGATCCAACGCTCCCGGGCCGCGCCGCGAGGTCTCGATGCGTGACCAGCTGGCCAACCGGCTGCGGCTCACCCGCGGTGAGATTAACCGCAGATTCCGGATTGCCGCGAGAATCCGGCCGCGGCGCTCACTGATCGGCCCGGCGGTGCCGGCGGAACTTCCAGAACTGGCCGCAGCGGTGGAGGCCGGCGAGGTCGGCGACGATCACATCGCTGCGGTCACTCGTGGGCTCGACCTGTTGCCCGCATCGGTTACGGGTGCCGATCGCGACGCTGCCGAACGCACGCTGGTGCACTACGCGCGCGCCCAGGATTCGAAGTTCGTCGACGCCGTCGCAACTACAATCGCCGACTGCCTGAATCCGGACGGTAACTTCAGTGACGAGTACCGCGCCAAGCGCCGCGGCCTGACGCTGGGTCGGCAGGGCCCGGATGGGATGAGCAGATTATCCGGCTGGCTGGATCCGGAGGCGCGAGCATGCGTCGAAGCCGTGGCTGCCGCGGTCCGGCCCGGCCGGCACCTGCCCGGGAATGTCGGATCGGCCGACGTCGAGGTCGCTGATGCAGGTGATAAGGACTCCCGCACCCGTGAGCAGCGCTGCCATGACGCCGTGGTGCTGGGCTTGAAGACCGCGATGGCATCCGGCGCCCTCGGTCAACACCGCGGTATGCCGGTCACGGTGATCGCGACGACGACGGTGGCCGAACTCGAACAGGCGGCGCGTGCCTGCGCCGATCCCGGCATCCCGATGCCGCCGCCGGCCCGAACCGGGGGTACCGGCCGATTACCCATGCGGGACCTGATCCGATGCGCCGCGGCCGGCGGGGCGATCCACTATCTCGCCGTGTTCGACGGCCATAGCGAACGACCGCTGTACCTGGGCCGCAGCAAGCGGGTCGCGACCGCCGATCAACGCATCATCTGCCACGCCCGCGACGTCGGATGCACCAGACCGAACTGTTTCGCACCCGGCTACGACTGCGAGATTCATCATGCTCACGGCTGGGCGTCGGGCGGCAGAACCGACTCCGACAATCTCTTCTTCGGCTGCCCACCGGACCACGGCGCCGTGACCGACGGCCGATACACGACCAGTGTTACCGAGGACGGCCGTATCGCCTGGTCGGATGGCACCGGACCGCCTGCGGTCAATCGGGTGCACCGAGGCCGAGAGCTTCTGGACGCCGGAGCGGACCCGCCCGCCGGGACAGCCGCACGCAGGGAACCCGCGGAATGCCCCGGGGAATGCCCCGAGAAGCACCCCCTAGCTGGGGCTCCCGAGGATTAGGAGTACTTGATCTGCAGGGCGACGCCGACGATCGAGACCAGCCAGATGCCGGTCACGAACAACGTCAGCCGGTCGAGGTTCTTCTCGACCACGGTGGACCCGGACAGGCTGGACTGAACGCCACCGCCGAATAGAGTAGACAGGCCTCCACCCTTGGCGCGATGCAACAGCACCAGCAGCACGAGGAGGAGACTGGTGATCACCAGCAGGATCTGTAGCGACAAAACCATGGGCATCAGGTTACCCGGTCGGGCCGGAGATCACGGCTCGGGTCAGGGCAGCGGCCCGCCCGCGGCGATGGCGGACAACATGGCGAACTGCTCGCCGTCCAGTGCTGCGCCACCCACCAGTGCCCCGTCGACGTCGGGTTGCGCGTTAAGTTCGCCGACGTTCTTGGCCGTCACCGAGCCGCCGTAGAGCACGCGAACACCGGCCGCGATCGTCGGCGAGGATAGTTCGGCCAACTCGGTACGGATGGCCGCGCACACCTCCTGTGCGTCGGCGGGTCGGGCCACCCGGCCGGTGCCGACAGCCCAGATCGGCTCGTAAGCGATCACCACCGTGGTCAGTTGTTCCGCGGTCAGGCCGGCAAGCGATCCGCGCAACTGTGCGACGTTGTGCTCGATTTGGTTGCCGGCCTCGAGCACCTCGATGGGCTCGCCGACACACACGATCGGGGTCAGTCCGTGCCGGAACGCGGCGGCGGCTTTGGCAGCGACCAGTGCGTCGTCCTCATGGTGGTAGGCGCGCCGCTCGGAATGGCCCACGACGACGAAGGTGCAGCCCAGCTTGGCCAGGAACGCACCACTGATCTCACCGGTGTAGGCGCCTGAATCGTGCGGCGACAGGTCTTGCGCCCCGTAGGTCAGCCGGAGCCGGTCGCCGTCGACCAGGGTCTGCACACTGCGCAGGTCGGTGAACGGCGGGATCACCGTGACATCGACCCTGTCGAAGTACTTGTCGGGCAGCGCGAAGGCGATCTTCTGAACCAGGGCGATGGCCTCGAAGTGATTGAGGTTCATCTTCCAGTTACCCGCGATGAGAGGTTTACGCGACACGGTCGTCTCCTAGGTGAGGATGTCGATACCGGGCAGCGTCTTGCCCTCAAGGTATTCCAGCGACGCACCGCCCCCGGTGGATATGTGCGAGAAGCCGTCTTCGGCCAGTCCGAGTTGGCGCACCGCGGCAGCGGAGTCCCCTCCGCCGACGACGCTGAACGCACCCTTTGCTGTCGCGGCGATGATCGCCTCGGCTACGCCCTTGGTGCCGGCCGCGAAGGCGGGGAACTCAAACACTCCCATGGGGCCGTTCCAGAAGATGGTCCTGGCGTTGGACAGCAGCGCGGTGAAGCGCCGGACCGACTCAGGCCCGATATCCAGGCCCAACTTGTTGGCCGGGATCTGTTCGGCGGCAACGGTTTCCGGTGTGGAATCGGCAGAGAACTCTGATGCGACCACGATGTCCACCGGCAGGTGGATCACGTCACCGAATTCTTCGAGCAGTCGACGGCAGGTGTCGATCATCTCTTCCTGCAGCAGCGACTTACCCACCGAAACCCCTTGTGCGGCAAGGAAGGTGAAGCACATTCCGCCGCCGATGACGACACTGTCGGCCTTGCCGGCCAGATTCTCGATGACAGCGAGTTTGTCGGACACCTTAGATCCGCCGAGCACCACCGCATAGGGCCTCTCTCCGGTGGTGCTCAACTGTTCGAGCACCTTGACCTCGGCCGCCACCAGGGTGCCCGCATAATGCGGTAGCAGCGTCGCGACGTCGTACACCGAGGCCTGCTTGCGATGGACCACGCCGAAACCATCGGAGACGAACGCGCCCAGGCGCCCAGCCGGGGAATCAACCAACTCGACCAGAGCCCTGGCCAGCGCGAGTCGCTCCGCGTCGTCCCTACTGGTCTCGCGGGGATCGAACCGAATGTTCTCCAGCAGCAGGATGTCGCCGTCGGTCAGGCCCTCCGCACGAGCCAACGCATCCGTGCCGACCACATCGCCGGCCAGTTGGACGTGCCGGCCCAGCTTCTCGCCCAACACCTTCGCCACCGGGGCCAGTGACAGCTTAGGGTCCGCACCGCCCTCGGGACGGCCCAGGTGCGCGATCACCACCAGCTTGGCCCCGGCGTCGGAGAGCGCCTTCAGTGTCGCCACCGATGCATCAATGCGGCCGGAGTCAGTAACGGCGCCATGGTCATCGAGTGGGACGTTGAGGTCGCAACGCACCAGCACACCGCGGCCCTCGACACCTTCGGCAAGCAGATCGGCAAGCGTTGGGACGGCCACTGTTCTTCAGTCTCTTCCGGTCCGTGCTTACAGGGACTTGCCGACGAGAGCGACGAGATCGACCAGTCGGTTGGAGTAGCCCCACTCGTTGTCGTACCAGGAAACCACCTTTGCCTGGTTGTCGATCACCTTCGTCAGACCGGAGTCGAAGATCGAGCTGTGCGGGTCGGTGACGATATCGCTGGAGACGATCGGCGCATCGTAGTACTTGAGGATGCCCTTGAGCTTGCCCTCGGCGGCAGCCTTCATCGCGGCGTTGATGTCCTCGACACTGGCGTGCTTGGCGAGTTCGACGGTCAGGTCGGTGACCGACCCGGTGGGGATCGGCACCCGCAGCGCGTAGCCGTCGAGCTTGCCTTTGAGTTCAGGCAGCACCAGGCCGATGGCCTTGGCGGCGCCGGTCGAGGTCGGGACGATGTTGACCGCCGCCGCGCGCGCCCGGCGCAGATCCTTGTGCGGGCCGTCCTGCAGGTTCTGGTCGCCGGTGTAGGCGTGGATGGTGGTCATCAATCCGCGGATGATGCCGAACTCGTCGTTGATGACCTTGGCCATCGGACCGAGGCAGTTCGTGGTGCATGAGGCGTTGGAGATGACCTTTTGGCTGCCGTCGTACTTATCGTCGTTGACGCCCATCACGATGGTGATGTCCTCATCCGACGCCGGCGCGGAGATGATGACCTTCTTCACCCCGGACTGCAGATGGCCGTGCGCCTTGGCGTCATTGAAGTGTCCGGTGGACTCCACCACCACGTCGACGTCGGCCTCGTTCCACGGCAGCGCGGCCGGGCCGTCCTTGACCGCGAACGCCTTGATCTTGTGCTTACCGATGTGGATGGTGTCGCCGTCCGCGGAGACCTCTTCCGGGAAGCGGCCCAGGATGGAGTCGAACTTCAACAGGTGGGCGAGCGCGGCGGGGTCGGTCAGATCGTTGACCGCCACGATCTCGATGCCCTTGGCCTTGCCTTCGGCCTGCTGCGCCGCCAGTGCACGGTAGAAGTTGCGCCCAATGCGGCCGAAACCATTGATGCCAACCCGGATCGTCACGTCGATCTCCTCCAGTCGCTTCCAGTTACGCGGTCAGCCTAGTGGCGTGGCGACCGAGCCGGGCCGGGAACCCTGCGCATAGTTCGGGGCGCTACCGCGTACCGTTGTCCCATGCCGTTGCCGCTGAATCTCGACCTGGATCTCGATAGGGTCCGCGAACGCCTCGGCCAGGGACTTTTCGCCATGGTCGCCGGCCCGGAAGGCCCGCAGAACCGCACCCGGATTCATGCCACGCCGGGTCCGCGCTGGTTCGCTGACGACCGGCCGATCCGCCGCGTGCACTCCGATGCATCGATGTTCGTCGGCGGTCTGCGGGCACTGCTGCTGCAGTCGTTGCATCCATTGGCGATGGCCGGCGTCGCGCAGCACTCCGACTACAAAGGTGATCCGTGGGGTCGGCTACAGCGCACCAGCACATTCCTGGCGGTCACCACCTTCGGCACCGCCGCCGATGCCAAGCGCGCCGTCGACCGGGTCCGCGGCATCCACCGCCGGGTGCACGGTCAGGCTCCGGACGGCCGCGAGTACCGCGCCGACGATCCACATCTGCTTCAGTGGGTGCATATCGCCGAGGTGGACAGCTTCCTGCTGGCGCACCAGCAATACGGCGCGAACCCACTCGACCAGGAGGGCCGGGACGGCTACGTGGCCGACGCCGCACGCGTCGCCAAAGCACTCGGGGTGCCCGACCCCCCGCGCACCGAAGCCGAACTCGCTGAGCGGGTCGCGGCCTACCGCAGCGAGTTACGCAGCACCGAGGCCGCCCGGGAGGCAGCACGGTTTCTATTGATCACTCCTCCGCTGCCCTTGCTGGCCAGGGCTCCGTACGGGGTGCTGGCGGCCACGGCGGTATCGATGTTGCCGCCGTGGGCCAGGCCGCCGTTGCGACTGCCGTACCTGCCGCCGGTGGAGGCCACCGCGATTCGGCTGGCCGGACGAATTGTAGTCGGCGGCATCCGTTGGGCGATGGCCGCCGATCAGCCGGAAATGGTTGCGGCGCAGTAATTTTCGTGAGCCGCCGGCTCGGTAGTTTTCGTGAGCCGCCGGCTCGGTAATTTTCGTGAGCCGCCGGCTCAGGCATCCTCGAGCAGATCGGGCGTGACCGCCGACTCGGTATCGGGGATACCGTCCTGCTTGGCTTTGCGGTCGGCCATCGACAGCAGACGCCGAATGCGCCCGGCGACAGCGTCTTTGGTCATCGGCGGATCCGCCAGACGGCCCAACTCCTCCAGCGACGCCTGACGGTGTTCCACCCGGAGTTGTCCGGCCGCGGCCAGGTGATCGGGAACTGTGTCGGCCAGGATCTCCAGGGCGCGCTCCACACGCGCTGCCGCGGCCACCGCGGCCCTAGCCGAACGGCGCAGGTTGGCATCATCGAAGTTGGCCAGCCGGTTGGCGGTCGCCCGGACTTCGCGACGCATGCGCCGCTCCTCCCATGTCAAACGGGTGTCCTGGGCGCCCATCCGGGTGAGCAGAGTGCCGATGGCCTCCCCGTCCCGGATCACGACCCGGTCGATGCCACGCACCTCGCGCGCTTTGGCGCTGATTCCCAGCCGCCGCGCGGCCCCGACCAGAGCCAGTGCGGCCTCGGGTCCCGGACAACTCACCTCAAGCGCCGAGGACCGACCGGGTTCGGTCAGCGAGCCGTGCGCCAGGAACGCGCCACGCCAGGCAGCCTCGGCATCGCCGACGCTGCCGCCCACCACCTGGGCGGGCAGTCCGCGCACCGGGCGCCCGCGCATATCCAGCAGTCCGGTCTGGCGCGCGAGCGCCTCACCGTCCTTGGCCACCCGAATGAGATATCGGGTGCTCTTGCGAATTCCGGTGGCCGACAACACGTGCACGACGGCGCTGTAGCCATAGAGGTCGTGGATGTCCTTGCGGAGCCGCCGGGCAATGCTGCCCTGGTCGACCTCGGCCTCCACGACTACCCGGCCTGACACGATGTGCAGCCCGCCGGCAAAGCGGAGCAGAGATGCCACCTCGGCGCGGCGCGCGCTCACGGAGTTGACCACCAGCCGGCTCAGCTCGTCTTTGACCTCAGCAGTCATCGCCACGGGTCGTCACCTCTCGGTCCATTGCCGGTCAGTCGGCGCACCCGGTCCGGCTGCCGTCCTGCCTCGGCCGACGCCACGGTGGCGGTCGGCACCTCGATGGTCGGTACTTCCATGCTCGGCACCTCGATCGTCGACACCCCCGTGCCGCGTACACGCACGGCATCCAGCGCTGCAGCCAGCTTCGCCGGATCATGTAAAGGTGTACCAGGTCGGGAAATATCGGCAAATTTCACCGACGCCTCCAGCAGGGTTGCCGTTCGGCGAAGCTGATCACGTTCACGTTCTGACGGCACCCGGCCAGCATCGACAATGACGTCATGCACCGTCAGTCCCGGCGCGTGCTGGGTCAGCACATGCAGATGCCGCTCTGCCGAAAAGCCTGCTGTCTCACCAGGTTCGGCTGCCAGATTCAAGACCAACGCCCGACGAGCGGGGGTGGCCTTCAGGGCAGCGACCAAACCTGGCACCAGCACGTGCGGGATGACGCTGGTGAACCACGACCCCGGCCCGAGCACCACGAGGTCGGCGGCCATCACCGCGTCGATGGCCTGCCGGGTGGCGGGCGGGTCACCGGGCAGCAACCGAACCCGCCGCACCTTTCCGGGCGTGGTGGCCACCGCGACCTGGCCCCGGATCACCCGGCTCATCCGGGGATCGGCTTCCAGGCCCGCCACGTCGGCCTCGATCTGCAACGCAAGCGGGCACATCGGCAGTACGCGGCCGTTCACCCCGAGCATTCGGCCCAATTCGTCGAGTGCCGCCACCGGATCGGCGAGCACTTCGCTGAGGCCGGCCAGTAATAAATTGCCGATCGGGTGGCCCGCGAGCGCCCCGCTACCGCCGAACCGGTGCTGGATGATGGTGGCCCACAACCGGCCCTGGGGGCTGTCGGATGCCAAAGCGGCCAGCGCCATCCGCAGGTCGCCCGGGGGTATGACGTCGAGTTCGGACCGTAACCGGCCCGAGGAGCCGCCATCGTCGGCGACGGTGACGACCGCAGTTACATGCGGCGTGAGCCTGCGCGCGGCCGACAGCGTCGCATACAGGCCGTGGCCGCCGCCCATCGCCACGATGCGCGGCGGGGTTCCCCCGGACGCCAGTGTTGTCATTCGCGCCCCAGGTCCCGGTGCAGGACCCGCACCGAGAGTTGCGGGTTCTCAGTCAGCAACCCGGCGAGCGCCTCGGCAATGGCGACACTGCGGTGCTTACCGCCCGTGCAACCGATAGCCACCGTCATATACCGCTTTCCCTCCCGGATATAGCCGTCGGCCACCAGCTCCAGCAGTTGATGGTAGGTCTGCAGGAACTCCGCCGCACCGGGTTGAGCAAGCACGTAGTCCCGGACAGCAGATGATTGGCCGGTCTGCGGCCGTAGTTCGTCCACCCAGTGCGGGTTGGGCAGGAAGCGCACATCCATCACCATGTCGGCGTCCATCGGCAATCCGTACTTGAACCCGAACGACTCCACTGTCACGCTGGTCTGCGCGACGGTCTCGCTGCCGAAGGCGCGTTCGATGCTCGCGCGCAACGCTGGAACCGCCAACGCCGAGGTGTCGATGATCAGATCGGCGGCGGCGCGGACAGGTTCCAGCATTTTGCGCTCCGCGGCAATACCTTCGGCCAGAGTCTGATTGCCCTGCAGTGGATGACTGCGACGGTTGTTCTCGTAACGACGCACCAGGATGTCGTCGGAGGCTTCCATGAACAACACCCGCGGGGTGATGTCACGCGTGGCGAGATCCTGACGAACCAGATCCAGATCACCGGTGAATCCGCGGGATCGGACGTCCATCACCACCGCGAGTTGAGTGATGCGCGATCCGGCCGCCAGTCCCAGATCCACCATCCGCGCAATGAGTTCGGGCGGCAGGTTGTCGGCCACATACCAGCCCAGGTCCTCGAGAACTTTCGCCGCGGTACCGCGGCCGGCGCCGGACAATCCGGTCACCAGCACGACGTCGATGTCTCCCGCGCCGTCGCCCCGGGCGGCGCC
>JBAXIR010000075.1:0-12990 GCA_037138275.1 Mycobacteriaceae bacterium
AGTGCCGCCAGCAGTGCGGGCAGCGCCGCCTCCAGCGTCGTGTCGTCGGTGATGAACGGCACCCCGACCACGCTGAATGTGCCGGGACTGGGCGATGTTTCCCTTGACGGCCCGAGCGCGGCGGCGTACGAGAAGGCCGGTGGCGCGGCGGCTCTCGGTGCGCCGACGGCCGTCGCTGAGGCGGTCGGTGACGGCACTGTGCTGGCGTTCACTAATGGCACCATCTTCTCCTCGCCGTCGACCGGGGCGCACCTGGTCCAGGGCGAGATCCTCAACGCCTACACCGCCCAGGGCGGCCCGGGTGGAGCATTGGGCTTCCCGACCAGCGATGAGTCAGCGACCGGCGGCGGCTACAAGGTCACCGGCGGCGGCTGGATCACTGAGTTCCAGAACGGCACCATCACCTGGACGAACAACGGCGGCGGCAAGTTCACCGAGACAGTCACCAAGAAGTAAGTTCCACCACCGAGTCGACCCCCGGAGATTTTCTCCGGGGGTCGATTCCGTAACGCGAGCCGTTACCGGACCCCTCGGGTAGTCCGCTTTATGGTGGAGGCGTCCGGGCGAATCGGCTCCGGCCGGAAGGGACGGATGACGTGGCGGCACGATTGCGCGCGGTGTGGATTGTGGCGCTGTTGCTGGCCGTCATCGGCGCGCTACCCGGTCTGGCCGGCGCGGCACCGCCGCCGCGAGCCGTCATCGTCGCCACCCATGATCTGGCGCCGTTCGTCACCACCGATAAGGACATCAAGTCGGGTTTCACCATCGACATCCTCGACCAGATCGCCAAGCGGGAAGACTGGACCCTCACCTACCTCGATGTCGCCAGTGTGAGCGATCAACTCAAGGCGGTCACCGATGGGCGTGCCGATGCGGCCGCGGGTGCGATCTCGGTAACCTCCGAGCGCACGCAGATGTTCGACTTCTCCCAGCCCACCCTCAATGCCGGCCTGCAGATCGGGGTCCCGGTCGGCGCGGCGGAGCGCTCTTCACCAGGCCTGAAAGATTTTCTGAAACTGCTGTTCTCCAAGTCAATTCTGATCTGGCTCGGTGCGGCATTGCTCCTCACGATAATTCCCGCGCACATCATCTGGCTGGTTGAACGCGGGCATTCGGAGTCGATGGTCTCGAAGTCCTACTTCCCCGGGATATTCCAGGCGTTCGGTTACGGTTTGGGGATGCTGGGTTCCGGGGCAGACGATGCTCCGAGGCACTGGATCGCTCGGGTCGTCGGCTTGCTATGGGGCTTCGTCGCCGTCATTTTCGTGGCGTATTACACCGCGACCCTGACCGCCAACCTGACCGTCGAGAAGTTTGACAACCAAATCAACTCTCCCACAGATCTTTTGGGCAAGAGGGTTTGCACAGTCGCGAAGACCACCTCGGCCGCATTCCTGACGACGTTGGGCGTCAAGACCGACGATGTGCCGTCGATCGACCAGTGCTACAGCGGGATTCGCGACCATACGTTCGACGCGGTGGTGTTCGACGCCCCCGTGCTGCAGTACCACGTCGCGAACGACGGTGTGGGGTCGATGACCCTCGCCGGGCCGATCTTCCAGACCGAGGACTACGGCATCGCCTTCCACAACGGCAGTGATCTCCGCAAGCAAGCCGACTCGGCCCTGCTGTCCATGCGCGAGGACGGCACCTACGACTTGATCAGGCAGAAATGGTTCGGTTCCGGCGAACCGGCCTGACCGACAGATCGCCCTAAACCGGATCGAATCCTGACACCAGCCAACGGTCATCGACTTTATCGAGGGTGACCCGGACACTGGAGGCGCTACCACTGGGAGCGCCGCCGCCAGTGACGACGGTCTGGTTGACGAACACCAGTGCCACAGCGTGTTTGGCGCTGGCCGACACCGACGCCGCGGCGGACACCTTCGCCGTCGCGGAGATCTTCTTCTCCCGGGCGCCCGGGATGACGACCTTGTTGACCAGGTCGGTGAAGGAGTCCAGGAAACTTCCAGTGAGCCGGTCGCGGGCCGCACCCAGATCCTGCTCGACGGAACCCGCTTTGTAGCTCAGTATCGTCTCCGTGGCGCTGCGGGCCGCTGCCACCGATTCGGTACGGGCTGTGTCAATCGCGCGGTACGACACGTCTTGCCACCGCAGCAGTCCCGCGCCCGCACCCAGCAGGACAACCAGTGCCGGCAGCACACCGAATGCGAGGGTGCGCAGGCGTTTGTTACTCATCAGCGGTCCGGGCGAATCGGCGTCAACCGCCGTGTCACCGGCGTCCGCGCCAGAGATGTCGGTGTCGTGGTCGGTGTCGGTGTCGGTGTCGGACTTTATGTCGGGGTCAATGTTCTCGTCTGTCATTGCACGAAATCCACTTTTGCGATCTTGGCGCTGGCGTCGGCCTTGCGGACGGTCAACCGCATTCGCCAATAGCGCGGCTGCAGATCGGCGGCACCCCCGGTGGTGGTAGTCACCGTCACCGCCACCAGCACCTGACCCTCATCGGAACTCATCGACTCCAGACCGGCCTCGGTGACGGTGCCCGACGATTTGGACTGCGCCTTCTGCACGACGTCCACGAACGGACCTGACCGGCTGGAGAACTCGTCGTAGAACTGGCCGGTCGCCAAGTCCAAGATGCGCTTCACATCGACCTCGGCGTGCGCGTAGTCAATAGTGGTCAGATTGATCGCACCCTGCTTGCCGACTTCGATGAACAACTGGCGTGACTGATCGGCC
This sequence comes from Mycobacteriaceae bacterium, assembly GCA_037138275.1. Classification (GTDB taxonomy): domain Bacteria; phylum Actinomycetota; class Actinomycetes; order Mycobacteriales; family Mycobacteriaceae; genus Mycobacterium. The sequence continues at coordinate 2,707 of JBAXIR010000075.1, forward strand.
GCGCGCGACTGATAGGCCCGGGAGCCAAGCCACCCGCACAGCCCGCCCAGTGCCAGCACCAGCACAAGGCCGACGATGACGGTGATACCCAGTGGCGGAATGGCCGAACGGGGCCGACGGGGCCCGTCGGTCATATCGTCGTCGGCCATATCAACTCCTCGCGCGTGCCGGGGTCACCCGACCCTGAGCCGAGGCTACCGGCGGGCACGAAGTTCCGGTGACAACGCCCCGACTCCATGCAGCAGGGCTTGGCACGCGGCTAAAGTATTGCCGTCGGGCCACACCGTAGGGAGCAGCCGATGAGCAACGCCGCGGAGCGCGCACAGCAACTGGCACTGATTTCGAGGCTCAAGGCGACCTATCCGGAGGTGCCCGAGTGGCCGATGCCGGATCAGATGGCCCACAGCCACTTCCTGGCCTATATGAAGAACCCCCACGATGTGGGCGGCGAGCTCGATGTACCGGCGGCCTATGAGGACAAAGAGGAAGAGCAGTGGGAGCTGATGACCTACGTGCTCTGCGAGGTGCTGGGCATGCGCGGCATCTGGGTTTCCGAGGAGCGCCGCCGCATCGGCAACGTCGACGTGGGCCGCGCGGTCTATCTCGGCATTCCGTACTACACCCGCTGGCTGTGGTCGGTGGGCCGACTGCTGCTGGAGAAGGGACACATCAGCTGGGGTGAGCTGACCGACCGACTGGCCGAGGTTCAGGACCGCTACGCCGGCGGGCTCGGTGGCCGTCTACCTGATGCCCAACCAACATCCGAGGGCGACGGCTCGAAGGTCAAACGCAACGCCCATCACCTCGAGGCAGCCGGAATCGGCGATCCGCAGATCTTCGCCGGCAAGGCGGGCCCGGCGAAGTTCAAAGCCGGCGACCGGGTCAGAGTGCGGGAACTTCCTGCGCTGTTCTACACCCGCACACCGGAATACGTCCGCGGCGCCGAAGGCGTGATCGCCGAGGCCACCTATGAGAGTCCGGCGCCCGAGGACGAGACCTGGGACCGGCCCGACGCGAAACCGGAGTGGTTCTACATCGTCCGGTTCAACCAGTCCGAACTGTGGGATTCCTATACCGGTCCGGCGATCGACACCCTGCAGACCGAGATCCCCGAGCGCTGGCTGGAAGCCGCCCGCTGAGGGCGTACGAGAAAGGGTTTTCCCGTGACTGAGCACGACCACGACCACGACCACGACCATGATCACGACCGCACCGTCAAGCCGATGGTCGACGAGATCACCGACTTCGAGGTCCTCGAGATCGCACTGCGCGAGCTGTGCATCGAGAAGGGCCTCTTCACCGCCGCCGAACACCGCCTGTTCACCGAATTCGCCGAGCAGATCGGTCCGACGCCGGCCGCCCGACTGGTAGCCAAGGCGTGGTTGGATCCGGATTTCAAACACCTCGCCCTGACGGATGCGCTGACCGCGAGCAAGCAGGTGGGTGTCGACTGGCTGGAGCCCACCGGCTTCGGCACGCCCAGTGATTTCGTGGCGTTCAAGATTCTGGAGAACACGGCCACGGTGCACCACGTGATTGTCTGCGCGCTGTGCTCGTGCTATCCGCGGCCGATCCTCGGTAACTCCCCGGAGTGGTACCGCACGCCGAACTACCGGCGGCGGATCGTGCGGTGGCCACGCCAGGTGCTCTCCGAGTTCGGCCTCGTGCTACCCGACAACGTCGAGGTGCGGGTGGAGGATTCCAACCAGAAGCACCGTTTCATGGTCATGCCGCTGCGCCCCAAGGGAACTGACGGTTGGACCGAGGACCAGCTCGTCGAGATCATCACCCGGGACTGCCTGATCGGAGTCGCCCTGCCCACCCCCGGCGTCACCACCAACACCATTACCCGGTCCCGCCCGGCCATCCGGCCGATCGCGAACTGATATGACTGCCGCAGGCGTACCGCTGGAGAGCGTCGCCGTCGACACCCTCGAGCAGATTGTGCGCCGAAACCAGACCTGGCCGGTCATGGCCGGCAAATACGGCGTGGACAATCCGGTCCCGCCGTGGAAGACCAGCCTCGACGGCATGTGCGACGCCATCGACCGCTCCTGCACGGGCGACGATCTGGGCTTCACCTTCAAAGATCGCCGCGACGAGGAGGACGCGCTGTCGGCCACCCGGTACGCCGGTCTTCCGTATCCGGAGAATCAGCTTGTGGCGCTGGCACATTCGCTGGTGGCCCGGGGTCTGATCGACGAAGATGAACTCCAGAAACGGCTGACCAAAATCCGAGCCAGACTCGAATCGTAGTTCCGCGTCAATATTTGTAGCGGAGCGGACCTACGAACCTAGCGGCAAACCCGCCGATCGACCGTTCCACCTCGCCGTGTTCCGGAACTGAGCCCACGCCGGAGCAGACCCTTCGCCGGAGTCGAGCGCCGGCCCTCAGTCCTGAACCGCCTTGGCGACAGCGACGCAGATGGTCAGCCAAGCCGAGTCGGTCTGCGGTCCGTCGCGCCTCAGCTTTTTGCCCAGCGCCCACATGGCGTTGTGCACCATCCGCACGATCACCCACGCCCGCGCGCGGTCCTCATCAAACCCCGCGGCGTCGACCAACATCCACAACCGCCTCCGCACACCGTCGCGGACATCGTCGGCGATCGCGTCCCAACGGTTCCACAGCATCGGGGCGATCTCATAGTGCGGGTCGCCGTTGACCGGCTTGGGGTCGATCACCAGCCACGGCTCACGTTCGGCTGCAGGGATATTCGCGGCCAGAACGTTGCCGTAATGCAGATCGGTGTGGATCACCCGGTCGGCCACGGCGCGGTCGGCGATCAGGTCGGTACCCAGGGCGATGGCCTGCTCGACGAGCCGGCGCGGGATCGGCGCGCTCCGGGGTAATTTGGCCAATTCGGCGGTCCACCGATTGACATACGACGCCAGCGAACGCAGTGTCGGCAGCGCCGGAACGTGGAGTCGTCGGTACGCATCGGCGACGATTCGACAGGCCTGCGCTTCAGGAACGGCGGTGAGGTCCTCGGAACTCAGCCGCTCAAGCAGCAATCCCCGATGGTGCGGTTCGGCACTGAGCAGACGTACCGCGCCGACACCACCCCAGCGCCGCAGGGCCAGATGCTCATGCTCGGACTCCTCTTCCGGGAAACCAAGCTTGAGCATCGCGGCCGCACCCTCGACGGTGCGAACCGGCAGTACCAATGAGCTGTGACCGTGGGTGGGATCACCGTCGGCCCGCAACCGCCACTGTTCGACGAGAACCTGCACGACACCGGGAAGTTCGTCAACCCATGCGGCCCACTGGGGTCCGCGTTCGGCCATCGCGCGGACCTCGGCTGGGACGTCGATCACGAGGTCGGCTTGCGGATCAGCCGCTCGAGTTCGGCAGCGTCATTTCCGGCGAGCATGCCGGTCAGCAACTCCAGCAGTCCCTGGTCGGCCAGTAGCGCGTCGAAAGTGTAAATCTCGTCGGGGTATCCGCTGGACTCCCGATTCCACGCATTGCGAAACCGCATCACCACCCGACGCTCGGTGTCCACCTCGATCTGATCGTCGGTATAGGGAACCGTGAACGAACTCACCCGCTCACCCCAACCGGCTCAGCGCGGACAGCCCGGGCCACCACGATCGCGGTCAGTGCCACCACCACCCCGCAGATCACACTGGTGCCCGTCATGGCCGAGGTGAATCCGCCCGGGTCGACCGCCGCGGTCAGGCGCGCCGGTGACCCGGTGGCCAGGAAGTACAGCACCGCCACCAGGCTGCCGATGAGCGCAATGCCCAGGGCGTTACCGAGTTCGAAGGACGCCTCGGAGATCCCGGTGGCCGCGCCGACGCGGTCTTCGCTGGCGCTGGTGAGAATCATGTCCGAGGCGGCGGTGACAACCACTGCGAACGAAAAGCCGATCATCATCAGCGGGACAACGATGGCGATATAGGAGATGGGAATCGTCACCCCGAGTGCCACCAGTCCCGCAGCGCCCACCGCCAGGCCCAGGAGCAACACCCGGCGATCCCCCCACCTGCGGACCAGTTGACCGGTGTTGACGGCGGCGACCACGCTGACCAACGAGTCCGGCAGCAGTGCCATCCCGGACTGCAACGCCGTGAAGTCGCTGACCTGACGCAGATAGATCGGCACGAAGAACAGCGCACCCACATTGGCGAATACCGTCACCGTCTGTGCCACAACCGCCGCGCTGAATCCTTTCTGGGAGAACAACTCCAGATCCAGCAGTGGCGTCGTCAGTTGTCGCTGCCGGCGCAGGAAGATCACCAGCAGCACTGCACCAATGACCAGTGCCGGATAGGCGGGCCAGAAGCCAAGACCCGAGTGCGCCAATTCGGTGATGCCGTAGACGGCTCCGAGGATGCCGGCGATGGACAGCCCCACAGAAGCGGGATCGAGTGGATGCTTGACGTCACTGCGCGCCTCGGGAAGCACCCACGCACCGATCCCGACGACCAGTGCCACCACCGGCAAATTCACCAAAAGTACTGAGCCCCAGTAGTAGTGCTCGAGCAGCACGCCGGCCACAGTAGGACCCATTGCCGCACCCGCCGCGCCTGCCGCACTCCAGATCCCGACCCCCCGCATCCGCTGACGGTCATCGGTGAAGACGGTGCGCAGTAGCGCCAGAGTGGCAGGCATCAACCCGGCGCCGGCGAAACCCTGCACCGCCCTGGCCACAATAAGCAGAGCCGCCGTGGGCGCGAACGCGGCGACAGCCGAAGCGACACCGAAAGCAACACTGGAGATCAGCAGCAGGCGCTTGCGGCCAATACGGTCGCCGACATTGCCCATGGTGATGAGCAGGCCGGCGAGAACGAAGGAGTAGATGTCACTGATCCAGAGGATCTCGTTGTAGCTGGGATGCAACTCGTCGGCGATAGCCGGCACCGCGACGCTGATGACGGTCCCGTCGACGGCCACCATGAACACCGCCAGGCACAGTGCGAATAAAGCCGCCACCTGACGCCTGGTCATCCGGGCAATGCTACGGCGCGGGAACCAGGGTCAGATCAGGGCTGAGCCCACCCCCGGCACTGCCGGGTGAACGGGTCGCAGGCGACCGGGCCGTTGGTCCAGCCGCCGTAGTACCCGGGCGTGTTCCAGGTCTCCATCAACTGACCGTTCCACGGTGCCGGTTTGCAACCGCTCTGATTCATCACTCCCACGCAAACGTTATTGTCCGCCAACGCGTTCGGCGTCGCGATCGTCATCGCCACCGCAGCGCCGATCAGGCATGCGAAACCCATTCGAGCAATCATGTCGTCCCCCTATCTGATGCCACCCTGAACCAACTGGTCCTGACCATAAGCGCCCCCACCGACAACCTGGTGGGACCACCGGTACCGGCCGCCGCAGGTTCCGGCGCGGCCCGATCCCCGGCTGGCTCCGCCCAACTGGAGTCCACAACCAACGACGGTGTTCAGGTCACCAGGTATTCGGTCAACGACCAGCAGCCCCAGCAGGTGGTCGACTAAAACACCGGCATTTGGCAAGGCGAGGGCTATAACGTCACCAGTTCAGGGGGCGGGAGCGGCGGCAGCAACTGATCGCCTGAGCTATCCGAGCGACTCCGCCACCAATGTCTGTAGCGCAGCCCTGACAGTGGCGTCCAGTTCCTCCGGATTACCGGCGGCATAGGCCTGCAGTTCGGCGATCATCGCGTGCGTCCAGAACAACATCAGGTGCCGGGCGATCCGCGCTGCGGCCCGCCCCGGCGGCAGGGCGGCGTTGTTGCGGGCGATCTGCTGGACCATCCGGATGAGCGGTTCGATCGGCACGGCTATCCGTTGACGGTCGCTTCGGCATCGGCGCGGTCTGCCGCCGCACGTTCCGGGCCGTGCAAGGTCGGCGTCACCTCTACCGCTGTCACCTTGTACTCAGGACAGTTGGTGGCCCAGTCCGAATTGTCGGTGGTGACCACGTTGGCGCCGCTGACCGGATAGTGGAACGTCGTGTAGACCACACCTGGCGGGACCCGGTCGGTGATGTGAGCCCGCAAAGCGGTCTCGCCGACGCGACTGGCCAGCGTCACCCACGATCCGTCGGTGATCCCACGCATCTCAGCATCGGATTCATGGATATCGAGCAGATCCTCCTCATGCCAGATGACATTCGGCGTCCGCCGGGTCTGGGCGCCGACGTTGTACTGGCTCAGGATCCGGCCGGTGGTCAGCAGTAACGGGTATCGGCGAGTGCTGCGTTCATCGGTGGGTACGTAGGGCGTCAGTTGGAAGGCACCGTCGCCCCGGGCGAAGCTGTCGACGTACATGACCGGTGTGCCCAGTGGATTGTCGGCATTGCACGGCCACTGCACACTGCCTACCTCGTCAAGTAGGGCAAACGATACCCCGGCGAATGTCGGTGTCAGCGTCGCGATTTCATCCATGATCTGAGCGGCGGTGTCGTAGTGCATCGGGTAGCCCAGTGCGGTGCTCAGATCGCAGGCGACCTCCCACTCCTGCTTCCCGATCTTGGTCTTCATCACCGGACGCACCCGGTTGATCCGCCGCTCCGCATTGGTGAAGGTGCCGTCCTTCTCCAGAAACGATGTGCCCGGAAGGAATACGTGGGCGTACTTCGCGGTCTCATTGAGGAACAGATCCTGAACGATCAGCAACTCCAACGACTCCAGCGCGGCCAGCACGTGATGGGTGTTCGGGTCGGATTGGGCGATGTCCTCACCTTGGACGAACAGCGCTTTGAACTCGCCACTGACGGCGGCGTCGAACATATTGGGGATCCGCAGACCCGGGTCGGACTGCAGCGTGGCACCCCAGAGCGATTCGAACTGTTCGCGCACGACGGTGTCGGACACGTGGCGGTAGCCGGAGAATTCGTGCGGGAAGGACCCCATATCGCAGGAGCCCTGGACGTTGTTCTGACCCCGTAGCGGGTTGATCCCGACGCCCTCGCGGCCGATGCTACCGGTGACCATGGCGAGGTTGGCCATCGCCATCACCATGGTGGAGCCCTGGCTGTGCTCGGTGACGCCCAGGCCGTAGTAGATGGCCGAGTTGGGGCCAGCAGCGTAAATCCTTGCTGCGGAACGGATCTCGGCGGCGGGCACGCCGCTGAACTGCTCGGTGGCCTCGGGGCTGTTCTCCGGGCGGCGGATGAACTCCTCCCACTCCCGGTACAACTCGGCGTCGCAGCGTTTGGTCACGAACTCGATGTCGACGAGTCCCTCGTCGACGATCGTGTGCGCCATCGCATTGACCACGGCCACATTGGTTCCAGGCAGCAGTTGAAGGTGGTGTTCGGCCTCGATATGCGGTGAGCGCACCAGGTCGATACGCCGTGGGTCGATGACAATCAGGCGCGCACCGGCGCGCAGTCGCTTCTTCATCCGCGAGGCGAACACCGGGTGCGCATCCGTGGGGTTTGCCCCGATCACGACGATGACGTCGGCCTCGGCGACGGACTTGAAGTCCTGAGTTCCCGCCGAGGTGCCGAAGGTCTGCTTGAGGCCGTAGCCGGTCGGCGAGTGGCACACCCGCGCGCAGGTGTCGACGTTGTTGTTGCCGAATGCGGCCCGGATCATCTTCTGCACCACGAACACCTCTTCGTTGGTGCAGCGCGACGAGGTGATGCCGCCGATGCTGTCGACGCCGTGGGTGTTCTGAATCTCGCGCAGCCGTTGCGCGGCGAAGTCGATGGCCTGCTCCCAAGACACCTCCCGCCACGGGTCGGTGATGGCGTCCCGGACCATCGGCGCCATAACGCGATCGGGGTGGGTGGCGTACCCCCAGGCGAATCGACCCTTGACGCACGAGTGCCCCTCGTTGGCGCCGCCGTCCTTGTGCGGCACCATCCGGACCAGTTCGTCGCCGCGCAGTTCGGCCTTGAACGAGCAGCCCACCCCGCAGTAGGCGCACGTGGTCAGCACACTGCGCGTCGGAATCCCGAGTTCGATCACGGACTTCTCCGACAGCGTCGCCGTCGGGCAGGCCTGCACGCATGCCCCGCACGAGACACATTCGCTGTCCATGAAGTTGGTGCCGCCCGCGCTCACCTTCGACTCAAAGCCGCGCCCGACGATGGTCAGCGCCAGCGTGCCCTGGATTTCGTCGCAGGCCCGCACGCAGCGACTGCACGCGATGCACTTGGACTCGTCGAAATCGAAATACGGATTGCTGGAGTCGGTGGGCGCGTCGAGATGGTTCTCGCCGGCGAAGCCGTAACGCACCTCACGCAGTCCAACGACTCCGGCCATGTCTTGGAGTTCGCAGTCGCCGTTGGCCGGGCAGGTCAGGCAGTCCAGCGGATGGTCGGAGATGTAGAGCTCCATGATGTTTCGCCGTAACCGTTCGACGCGCGGAGTCTGGGTGTGCACCACCATGCCCGGCTCCACCGGTGTGGTGCAGGATGCCGGGGTGCCCTTGCGGCCGTCGATCTCGACCAGGCAGAGCCGACAGGAGCCAAATGCTTGCAGCGAGTCGGTGGCGCACAGCTTCGGGACGGACAGGCCGGCCTCGGCGGCCGCGCGCATCACCGACGTGCCGGCCGGCACCGTCACGGCCACGCCGTCGACCTCAACGCACACCATCTGCTCGGAGGACGACGCGGGCGTGCCGTGGTCGGGTTCCTTCAGAAGGGTCATCTCTTCCCCTGACCGTTCGTCGATGGGTGGAAGTCCTCGCCGAAGTGCGCCACCGCGCTGCGCACCGGCAACGGGGTGAGTCCGCCCATGGCGCACAGGGATCCGTCAGTCATGGTTTCGCAGAGCTCCTCAAGTAGTACAAGGTTACGCTCCGGGTCAATGCCTGCGGTGATCTTGTCGATCACTTCGACACCGCGGGTCGAGCCGATCCGGCAGGGGGTGCACTTGCCGCACGATTCGACGGCGCAGAACTCCATCGCGAAGCGCGCCTGGGCGGCCATGTCCACAGTGTCGTCAAAGACCACCACACCGCCGTGGCCGAGCATCCCGCCGGCGGCCGCCAGCGCCTCATAATCCATCGCGACGTCCAATGCATGCTCGGGAAGATAGGCGCCCAACGGACCGCCCACCTGGACCGCACGGATCGGTCGACCGGAAAACGTTGCGCCGCCGAAGTCTTCGACGAGCTCGCGCAGACTCACCCCGAAGGCGAGTTCGACGATCCCGCCGCGGGCGATATTGCCGGCGAGTTGGAATACCTGCGTCCCGCGCGAGCGGTCCACCCCGAGGCCCTGATACGCCGCCGCGCCGTCGGCCAGGATCGCCGGCACCGCGGACAGCGTGAGCACGTTGTGCACCAGAGTCGGGTGGCCGAATAATCCCTGCAGTGCGGGGATCGGCGGTTTGGGACGCACCATGCCGCGCTTGCCCTCAAGGCTCTCCAGCATGGCGGTCTCCTCGCCACACACATACGAGCCGGCGCCCTCGACGATGCGGACGTCGAAGCTGCGACCGGAGCCCAGCACGTCCGGACCCAGCCACCCGTCGACGCGCGCAATGTCGACCGCGGTGCGCAGAGTGCGGATCGCGGCGGGGTATTCGGAACGGACGTAAATCAGTCCGATACTTGCCCCGACCGTGGTGCCGGCGATCGTCATGCCCTCAAGCAGGGTGAAGGGGTCGCCCTCCATGAGCATGCGGTCGGCGAAGGTGCCACTGTCGCCCTCGTCGGCGTTGCAGCACACGTACTTGGTGTCCCCCGGCGCCTCCAGCACCGTGCGCCACTTGATCCCGGCCGGGAATCCCGCGCCACCGCGGCCGCGTAGCCCCGACGCCAGAATGTCGGCGGCCACCTCGTCAACCGGTATGGCCAGGGCGCGCCGCAGACCGACCAGCCCGCCCAGTCGGCGGTAGTCGTCCATGTCGAGCGGGTCGGCCAAACCCACCCGGGCGAAACTCACCCGGTGCTGGCGGGCCAGCCATGGGATCTCGTCGACGAGTCCGTGTCCCAGTGCGTGGGATACGCCCTCGAGCATGCCGGAGTCGATGAGCGCCTCGACGTCGCCGGGAGCGACGGGACCGTAGCCGACGCGGCCTGCGGGCGTCTGCACTTCGACGAACGGTTCGAGCCAGAGCATGCCGCGCGATCCGTTACGGATCACCTCGACGGTGACCCCCTCGGCCGCGGCCACCGCGGTGATCCGCGCGGCGACCTCGTCGGCGCCCACCGAGCACGCCGCCGAGTCACCCGGAACATAGACCCGCACACTCACCGCGGCACCACCTGAGCATCGACGACCGCGGCCCGCACCCGGCCGATATCGCACCGTCCGACAAGCCGGCCGTTGACCATGATCGCTGGCCCGAGCGCACAGTTGCCGAGACAGTAGACTTTTGCGAATTCCACTGGCCCGGAACCCGTTCCGGC
>JBAXIR010000076.1:0-12859 GCA_037138275.1 Mycobacteriaceae bacterium
GCGATATCCCAACCCTGCTCTACCCGGTCGATGTAGACGCCGAGATTCGCCGGTAGGAATACCGGCTTGCCGAACGTGACCGCGTAGCTCACGGCATCAGGAAGCTGTCCTTCGATGTTGGCCAGAACCGCGGCGGCACTGAACATCCCATGGGCAATCGGTCGTGGGAATCCGAGAACCTTTGCCCCCAGTCGGCTGGTGTGGATCGGATTGTGGTCGGCGCCTATCGAGGCGTAGCGGCGGATCTGCCGCGACGTGATCCGCAGGATGGCGCCTGGCGGCGGCAACTTCGGTGTTTGTGGCGGCTCCGGCTTCGGCTCCCCGGACAAAGAAGTGCGCTGCTGATGCAGGAAGGTCGTGACCTGCTCCCAGGCCGGCTCGTTTCCCACCGATACCCGGCTCACGACATCGACCAGCAGACCCTTGCGATGTTCGCGGAGGTTCTCGGCACGTGCAGAGATGCCGACCGTGTCGGTCACCGCGATCGGCCGGTGCTGGGTGATCCGGTTCTGCATGTGGACCGCTCCGATGGCCGCGAACGGGAAGTCGAAACCAGTGACCAACTCCATCACCGCCGGATAGGTCAGGACGAACGGATACGTGAGCGGCACGGTGTCGCCGTAGCGCAGGCCGGTGATCGCGGCATATGCGGCGACGTTGGCGCGGTCGATAGCGACATCGTCGACGGTGAGTGTTCTGTCGGGCAGCCGATCCCCGCGGGGTATCAGCGGTAGCGAACCGATGGCTGCGCGCACAAGATTATTCAGCGCCATCAGGCCCCCAGCATCGATTGGCCGCACACCCGAATCACATTGCCGGTGACCGCATGTGAGGCCGGGCTGGCGAAGTAGGCGATGGTCTCGGCGACGTCAATGGGCTGGCCGCCCTGATACAGCGAGTTGAGCCGACGGCCGACCTCGCGGGTGGCCAACGGGATCGTCGCGGTCATCGCGGTCTCGATGAAGCCGGGGGCAACCGCATTGATCGTGATGCCCTTCTCGGCCAGCGACGGCGCCAGGGCCTCGGTGATGCCGATCATCCCGGCCTTGGTGGTGGCGTAGTTGGTCTGCCCGCGATTTCCGGCGATTCCGGCCATTGACGACAGCCCGATCACCCGACCGCCGGTGCCGATACAGCCGTTGGCCACCAGGCCCTCGGTAAGTCGAAGCGGGGCAAGGAGATTCACCGCGATCACCGAGTCCCATCGGGCGTCATCCATATTGATCAGCAGCTTGTCCCGGGTGATACCGGCATTGTTGACCAGGATGTCGGCTCGGCCACCGTGGTGCTCGCGGAGGTGGGCGGTGATCTTCTCGACGGCATCGGGCGCGGTGACATCCAGCGCCAGCGCCGTCCCGCCGACCCGCGCTGCGGTCTGATCGAGGGCCTGCGCGGAATCTTCGACATCGATGGCGACCACGTGTGCGCCGTCGCGGGCGAACACCTCGGCGATGGTGGCCCCGATCCCGCGGGCCGCGCCGGTGACGATGCCCACCTTGCCGACCAGCGGTCGGTTCCAGTCGACGGTGTCCCAGTCGGTGAGCGCGGTGGCGTCGGCGGCACCGACCCGGAACACCTGTCCGTCGACGTAGGCGGACTTGGCGGAGAGGATGAACCGCATCGTCGACTCGCACCCCGTTGCGCCCGACGCGGCGGCGGGGGAGACGTAGACCAGTGCGGCGGTGGCCCCGTCGCGCAACTCCTTGGCGAGCGAGCGGGTGAAGCCCTCGAGCGATCGTTGGGCGATGTGCTCGCCGATGTCGCTGACCTCATCCGGGGTGCTGCCCAGCACGACGACCCGGGCCGACGGCCCGAGGTTGCGCAGCAGTGGCGTGAAGAACTCGAACAACCCGCGCAGACCGGCCGGATCGGTGATTCCGGTCGCGTCGAAGACCAGACCGCCGAAGGTGTCGGCCCACCGTCCACCCAGGTTGTTGCCTACGATGTCGTAGTCATCGGCCAGCGCGATGCGCAACGGTTCGGCCATTCTGCCGTCGCCGCCGATCAGCAGTGACCCGGCCAGCGCCGGTTCGCCGGCGCGAAAGCGCCGCAGGTTCACCGGTGCAGGCACGCCGAACTGCTTGGCCAGGAACGACCCCGGCGCGGACGTGATCACCTGGGATACGAAGTCGGAAGCCACGTTCGATAACGTACGCCAGAGTGCGGTCGGCACACGACGGGTCTAGTCTTCCCGAACGTGGCCACATCCAACCGTCGCAGGGTCGCCGTCCTGGGCGGTAACCGCATTCCGTTCGCGCGTTCGGACGGGGCCTATGCGCAGGCGTCGAACCAGGACATGTTCACCGCTGTGCTGTCCGGTCTGGCCGACCGTTTCGGACTCGACGGTCAGCGACTCGACGCGGTGATCGGCGGGGCGGTCCTCAAACACAGCCGCGACTTCAACCTGATGCGCGAATGCGTTCTGGGCAGTCCGCTGTCGCCCCACACGCCGGCATTCGACCTGCAGCAGGCCTGCGGGACCGGTCTGCAGGCCGCGATCGCCGCCGCCGACGGGATCGCGGCCGGCCGCTACGAGGTGGCCGCCGCGGGTGGGGTGGACACCACCTCCGATGCGCCCATCGCACTCGGCGACACTCTGCGCCGATCGCTGCTGGCGGTTCGCCGGTCACGGTCGGCGATCGACCGGGTGAAGTTGGCCGGCCGCGTGCCGGCCGCCCTCGGTATCGACATCCCGACCAATGGTGAGCCGCGCACCGGTCTGTCCATGGGTGAGCACGCCGCAATCACCGCCAAGCAGATGGGCATCAAACGGGTCGATCAAGATGAGCTTGCCGCGGCCAGCCACCGCAATATGGCCGCCGCCTACGACCGAGGTTTTTTCGATGACCTCGTCACCGGGTTCCTCGGTCTGTACCGCGACGACACCCTGCGAGCCGATTCCACCGCGGAGAAATTGGCCAAGCTCCGCCCGGTGTTCGGGGTGAAGGCCGGCGACGCGACGATGACCGCCGGTAACTCCACCCCGCTGACCGACGGGGCCTCGGTGGCGTTGCTGTCCAGCGAGGACTGGGCGCGCGAGCACGCGCTGACCCCGCTGGCCTACTTCGTCGACTCCGAGACCGCGGCCGTGGACTACGTCAACGGCGACGACGGGTTGCTGATGGCGCCCACCTACGCGGTGCCTCGGCTGCTTGCCCGCAACGGACTTGGGTTGGGGGACTTCGACTTCTACGAGATTCATGAGGCCTTCGCCTCGGTGGTGCTGGCCCATCTGCAGGCCTGGGAGTCGCCGCAATACTGCCGCGAACGCCTTCGTCTGGATTCCGCATTGGGCACCATCGACCGGACCAAGCTGAACGTCAACGGCTCGTCGCTGGCCGCGGGTCACCCGTTCGCGGCAACCGGGGCGAGGATCGTGGCTCAGTTGGCCAAACAGCTCGCGGAGAAGAAGGCGCAGACGTCACAGCCGGTGCGCGGGCTGATCTCGATCTGCGCCGCCGGTGGACAGGGCGTGACGGCCATCCTGGAGGCGTGAGCGGCTTAGCTGCCCTCGACGAGACCGGATTGAACCAGCGCGGCCTCGACGTAGCGGGCCACCGGCCGCGCTTCATAGAACCCGGTGTGCCCGCCGCGGTACCAACCGATCTCCGGCTTGCCCCAGTGCTCCCACAGTTGCATCACCTGGTGGCGCGGATGGACGATGCGGTCGGCGACACCGGCGTAGATGAACCGACCCCGCGGCGGCACCTTGGGTTTCATCGATAGCGGTGAGACCATCCGGCCGATCGGTTCGGCCAGTTCGAGAGTCGCGCGACGAGGATCGTCCTTGGCCAGACCCGAGTGGCGCCCGAGCAGTGCGACCAGATCCGCCGGCGGCACCCCGAGGATCGCACAGGTCAGGTCGTCATCGAGGCTGGCGACGAGTGCGGCCACATAGGCGCCCAGCGAGATGGAGTTGAGCCCGATCTTGGCGTCGGGTTGCTGCGTCCGGATCCATGCGATGACCCGGCGGACATCCCACACCGCCTGCGCGGTGCCGTGAATGTCATCGAGGAAGTTCTCGCCGGGGAACACCGCGCCCTTGGGCAGGTCCTTCGCCCGCGGCCCGTGCAGGGGCAGTACCGGCAGGATCACGTTCAGGCCGAGGTTCGCATGTAGATGCCAGGCACGGAATATGGTCAGGTCCAGTCCGCCGCGGCCCATCTCGGTTCCGTGCACACACACCAGCCACGGCCGGGGTTCGGAGTGGCGCAACATCATTGCGTGTTCGCGGTTGTTGGCGGCATAGCTCATCCAGCGCTCGGCCCCGGGCTCACCCGGGTGCGGTGCGTAACCACTGTCGAAGGACATCCGCTCGTGGGCGCGGCTGCCCTTCCCGAATGAGCGGATCGATACGTCGCGCGGGGCGGGCGGCGCGGCAAAGAAGCCCGCGGGTTTCTTCAGCCAACCGCGCTTGCGGTAGAAGCTGATCGCGTCGCAGACCTCGGCATTCATCAGCTCGTAGCTCGCCGGATCACTGAGTTGGCGGCGCAGGAGTAGGCCGGCGAGCACGAGTTCGTCGCGTAGCGCGTGGCTGGCCAGTGCCAGGGTGGGACGGGCCTTGGGAATTTCGGTCGGGGAGCGGCCGAGGTAGGCGCCCCAGGACCGCGCGTAGTACGAGCCCGCCTTGGTGAAAGGGCTCACGATGGCGCCCAACGGGTTGCGGTTGCCCGACTTCTTGCCTTCGGGCATTGTCACGTCGACGACCGTAGCAAATCACCCCCGAAAAGCCGGCGGCCCCGAGACCGAAGTCCCGGAGCCGCCGTGGTGGTGCTGTTTTAGAAGGCCGCTTCGGCCAATTCCATGACCTCGTTGTCCACCGACTCGACCACCTGGCGCGTAGCGGTGAGCAGGGGCAGGAAGTTCTTGGCGAAGAACGAACCGACCGCGATCTTGCCCTCGTAGAAGGAGACGTCCGCCGCCGAGGCATCGCCGGCGTCGAGTGCCGCGATGGCCGTCGCCGCCTGCCGCAGCAGCAGCCAACCGATGACGAGATCGCCGACGCTCATCAAGAAGCGGACCGATCCGAGGCCCACCTTGTAGATGCTCTTGGCGTCCTCCTGCGCAGCCATCAGATAACCGGTCAGCGCCGCGGCCATGCCCTGGACGTCTTCCAGTGCCTTGGCCAGCAGTGCGCGCTCGGTCTTGAGGCGGCCGTTACCGGATTCGTTCTTGACGAACTCCTCGATCTGGCCGGCCACGTAGCCCAGCGCCACACCCTTGTCCCGGATGATCTTCCGGAAGAAGAAGTCCTGCGCCTGGATTGCGGTGGTGCCCTCATACAGCGAGTCGATCTTGGCGTCGCGGATGTACTGCTCGACCGGATAGTCCTGCAGGAAGCCCGAACCGCCGAAGGTCTGCAGACTCTCGGTGAGCTTGGCGTAGGCCTGCTCGGAGCCGACGCCCTTGACGATTGGCAGCATCAGGTCGTTGACCTTCGCCGCCAAATCGGGCTCGACACCCTGAACCGCCTTGGCCACGGCCGCGTCCTGGAATGTCGCGGTGTAGAGGTACAGCGCCCGCAGACCCTCGGCGTAGGCCTTCTGTGTCATCAGGCTGCGACGCACGTCCGGGTGGTGGGTGATGGTCACCCGCGGTGCGGCCTTGTCGGTCATCTGGGTCAGATCGGCACCCTGCACGCGGTTCTTGGCGTATTCGAGTGCGTTGAGGTAGCCGGTCGACAGCGTGGCGATTGCCTTGGTGCCCACCATCATTCGGGCCTGCTCGATCACATCGAACATCTGCGCGATACCGTCGTGGACCTCACCGACCAACCAGCCTTTGGCGGGCACGCCGTGCTGGCCGAAGGTGAGCTCGCAGGTGGCCGAAACCTTCAGGCCCATCTTGTGCTCGACATTGGTGACGAAGGCGCCGTTGCGTTCGCCGGGCTCGCCGGTTTCGAAGTCGAAGAGGAACTTCGGCACCATGAACAACGACAGCCCCTTGGTGCCCGGCCCGGCGCCCTCAGGGCGGGCCAGTACCAGGTGCATGATGTTCTCGAAGAGGTCATCGGAGTCCGCCGAGGTGATGAATCGCTTCACACCGTCGATGTGCCACGAGCCGTCGTCCTGCTTGACGGCCTTGGTGCGGCCGGCGCCGACGTCGGAACCGGCGTCCGGCTCGGTCAGCACCATGGTGGAACCCCAGCCGCGCTCAGCGGCGTTCACGGCCCACTTCTTCTGCTCGTCGGTGCCCAGGTGGTACATGATCTGAGCGAAGCCGGCGCCGCCGCCGTACATCCAGATGGCCGGGTTGGCGCCGAGGACATGCTCGTGCAGCGCCCACAGCAGCGCCTTGGGAACCGGTACTCCGCCGAGCAACTCGATCACCCCGACCTTGTCCCAGCCGTTGTCGATGAATGCCCGGACTGAATCCTTGAACGCCTCGGGCAGTGCCACGGTGTGGGTGGCCGGATCGAACACCGGCGGGTTGCGGTCTCCCTCGACAAAGGAATCAGCGAGGGGGCCCTCCGACAGCCTGGCCATCTCGCCGAGCATCTCGGTCGCGGTGTCGATGTCGAGGTCGGCGTAGTCGCCCGCGCCGAAGGCCTTATCCAGGCCGTACACCTCGAACAGGTTGAACACCTGATCACGGACGTTGCTCTTGTAGTGGCCCACTATTCCTCCTTGGTGAGAACGCCACTTTCGGGTTGGGTACTCAGGTCTAAGTTACCCACCAGTAATAGCCCAACTATACCGCTCGGTAAGTTGAGTGCAAACCAACTGTGACCGAATTCTCGAGCAGTAAATTGTGACGCTGATTACCTTGTGCCGGGGCAGGCCCGAGGTACATGTCGTGCGTCCACGGCCGTGATGTGAAGATAGTGGGGTCATGACGACAGCGAAGCTTCTGCCGGCCGCCCTGCGGGAGGCATTCGGCCACTTTCCGACCGGCGTCGTCGCTATCGCCGCCGAACTCGCGGGAGAACGGGTCGGCATCGCTGCCAGCACGTTCGTGCCGGTCTCGCTGGATCCGCCACTGGTGTCGTTCTGCGTGCAGAACACTTCGGAGACCTGGCCCAAGTTGGCGAAGTTGCCGGCCCTGGGTATCAGTGTGCTCGGCGAGGGCCACGATGAAGCGGTACGCGCGTTGGCGGCCAAGACCGGCGACCGCTTCGCCGGCCTGGACACGGTGTCCACCGATGCCGGAGCCGTCTTCGTCAAGGGCACCTGCATGTGGCTGGAGAGCGCGATCGAACAACTTGTCCCGGCCGGTGACCACACCATTGTCATCATGCGGATCCGCAGTATCCAGATTCACGGCGATGTGGCACCGATCGTCTACCACCGCAGCGTCTTTCGGCGACTAGGTACCTAGCGGCTTACTTCGTGCGGTTGAAGAGGATGTTGCCGAGCCAGACGACCGGGTCGTACTTGCGGTCGGCCACGCGCTCCTTCATCGGGATGATCGCGTTGTCGGTGATCTTGATGTGCTCGGGGCACACCTCGGTGCAGCACTTGGTGATGTTGCAGTATCCGAGGCCCAAGTCCTCCTGGGCCATATCCTTGCGGTCCAGGGTGTCCAGGGGATGCATGTCCAACTCGGCGGTGCGCATCAGGAAGCGCGGACCGGCGAAAGCCTTCTTGTTCTCCTCGTGGTCGCGGACCACGTGGCAGACGTCCTGGCACAGGAAGCATTCGATGCACTTGCGGAACTCCTGGGAGCGCTCCACGTCGATCTGCTCCATCCGGTATTCGCCGGGCTGCAGATCCTTGGGCGGAGCGAAAGACGGGATCTCGCGGGCCTTCTCGTAGTTGAAGGACACATCGGTGACCAGATCCCGGATCACCGGGAAGGCACGCAACGGCGTGACGGTGATCGTCTCGGCCTCGTCGTAGGTCGACATCCGGGTCATGCACATCAGCCGCGGCCGGCCGTTGATCTCCGCCGAACACGATCCGCACTTGCCCGCCTTGCAGTTCCACCGCACCGCCAAGTCAGGCGCCTGCTCGGCCTGCAGGCGGTGAATGACGTCGAGGACCACTTCACCGTCGTTGACGTCGACGGCGAAGTCACGCAGATCGCCACCGTCGTCGTCGCCGCGCCACACTCTCAGCTTCGCCTCGTAGGTCATGACCGTTCCTCCGTCCGTCCCGGATGCGCCGCGAGTTCCTCGTCGGTGTAGTACTTGCCCAGTTCCTCTAATTCGAACTGCGCAAGCAGATCCTCGCGCATCGGTGGCTGACGCTCCTTGGTCACGGTGACATCAGGAACGACGGGGTCATTGCCTTCCGTGCGACACGCCAGCAGGGTGCGGCGCCATTCGGAGTCCATCTTCGGGTGGTCGTCGCGGGTGTGGCCGCCGCGGCTTTCGGTACGGGCCAGTGAGGCTTTGGCCACGCATTCGCTGACCAGCAACATGTTCCGCATATCGAGGGCGAGGTGCCAGCCTGGATTGAATGCGCGTCCGCCCTGGGACTCGATGTTGCGGAAGCGAACCTTGTATTCCTCCAACTTCGTCATCGCCTCGCGAATCTCGTTGTCGTTGCGGATGATGCCCACCAGATCGTTCATGGTCTGCTGCAACTCGGCATGCAGGGCGTAGGGATTCTCCGGCTTGGCCGTTCCCTGCGGTCCGTCGAAGGGTTCCAGGGCGAGCTTGGCTGCGCTCTCGAGTGCATCCTCAGACACCGACGGCCGTTTCGACAGTGCGCGGACGTAATCCGAAGCACCGAGGCCCGCCCGGCGACCGAACACCAGTAGATCGGACAGTGAGTTACCGCCGAGGCGGTTGGAGCCGTGCATGCCGCCGGAGCATTCGCCGGCGGCGAAGAGTCCGCGTGTGGCAGCCGCACCGGTGTCCGGATCGACCTCGATCCCGCCCATGACGTAGTGGCAGGTCGGCCCGACCTCCATCGCATCCTTGGTGATATCGACCTCGGCCAACTCCAGGAACTGGTGGTACATCGACGGCAGCCGCCGCTTGATTTCCTCGGGCGTCATACGCGAGGCGATATCGAGGTAGACGCCGCCGTGCGGGCTGCCGCGGCCGGCCTTGACTTCAGAGTTGATGGCCCTGGCGACTTCGTCGCGCGGCAGCAGATCGGGAGTCCGCCGAGCCGAGTCGTTGTCCTTGAGCCACTGGTCGGCTTCCGCCTCGGTTTCGGCGTACTGACCCTTGAAGACCGGGGGGATGTAGTTGAACATGAAGCGCTTGCCTTCGGAGTTCTTCAGCACCCCGCCGTCGCCGCGCACGCCCTCGGTCACGAGGATTCCCTTGACCGATGGCGGCCAGACCATCCCGGTGGGGTGGAACTGGATGAACTCCATATTGATCAGCGACGAGCCTGCGCGCAGAGCCAGTGCGTGGCCGTCTCCGCTGTACTCCCAGGAGTTCGACGACACCTTGAACGACTTGCCGATCCCGCCGGTGGCGAGCACCACTGCAGGCGCTTCGAACAGGATGAACTCGCCGGTCTCGCGCCAGTAGCCGAAGGCACCCGCGATCCTCTTTTCACCGCCGGTCTCGTCCAGGATCAACTCAGTGATCGAGCACTCGGCGAACACCTTGATGCGCGCCTCGTAGTCGCCGAGTTCGGCCTTGTCCTCCTGCTGCAGCGAGACGATCTTCTGCTGCAGTGTCCGAATGATCTCCAGGCCGGTGCGGTCACCCACGTGCGCCAGTCGAGGGTAGGTGTGTCCACCGAAGTTGCGCTGGCTGATCCTGCCGTCTTTGGTCCGGTCGAACAGTGCGCCATAGGTCTCCAGTTCCCAGACCCGTTCCGCGGACTCCTGCGCGTGCAACTCGGCCATCCGCCAGTTGTTGAGGAACTTGCCGCCACGCATGGTGTCGGCGAAGTGCACCTGCCAGCTGTCCTTGGAGTTGGCATTGCCCATCGCCGCAGCGCAGCCGCCCTCGGCCATCACCGTGTGTGCCTTGCCGAACAACGACTTGCTGACCACGGCGACCTTCAAGCCCCGCTGCCGCGCCTCGATGACCGCACGAAGTCCTGAACCGCCGGCGCCGATCACGACGACGTCGTAGGAGTGCCGTTCTACTTCAACCATTTGCCCTCGCTTTAGAAGTGGGGAATTTCCTCGTCAGCCAATCAATCTCAGGTCGGAGATGGCACCGCTTGCCACCATCATGATGTAGAAGTCGGTGAACATCAGCATGCCAAGGGTGATCCAGGCGAACTTCTTGTGATGCACGTTCAGCTTGCTGACCTCTGTCCACAACTTGTAGCGCACCGGGTGCTTGGAGAAGTGCTTGAGGCGCCCGCCCACGACGTGCCGGCAGGAGTGGCACGACACCGTGTAGACCCACAGCAGGATGACGTTGACCCACAGGATGACGTTGCCCAGGCCGAACCCGAAACCAGTCGGCGAGTGCATGGCCTTGACGGCGTCGAGGGTGTTGATCACCGAGAGAATGGCGGCCGCATAGAAGAAGTAGCGATGCAGGTTTTGCATGATCAGCGGGAATCGCGTTTCCCCGGTGTAGGTCGCGTGCGGCTCGGCCACCCCGCAAGCCGTCGGGGACTGCCAGACCGAACGGTAGTAAGCGCCTCGGTAGTAGTAGCAGGTCAACCGGAACAGCAGCAGGAACGGCAGCGAGAACAAGGCGTAGGGAAGGTACGACAGCAAGCCGGTGCCGGGAAGAATCTGCGGCCAGAAGTCGCTGGCCTCACCGCACTTGACGCTCATGCACGGCGAGTAGAACGGCGTCAGGTAGTGGTACTTCTCGACGAAGAAGTGGTCCCTCTGGAACGCCCGCACAGTCGCGTAGATCAAGAATGCCGCGAAGCCCAGGTCGGTGAGGATCGGCGACTTCCACCAATTGTCAGTCCGCAGTGTCTTCTGCGGGATCTCGGCCCGGCCGGGTGAGAAGACACCGGTGCCTCGCCGGTTCGCGGTGGGTGCGCTCATCTGCAGTGATCCCCTTCAGGTCAACTTCGGACACGGTACCGAAGTCGGCGGCACCCGTTTTCATACGGGTTCAGCGCCGGTTAAGCCCGCCGACACCTTCGTCATCGATGCCGCGCCAGAACTCTCTGTCATACGGCGTGTCGGGCACCTGAATCTTCTCGCCCGAGAACACCACGGTGTGCGCCGCCGACTCGAGTTCGGCGGCGTCCATCTCGAGAAGTTCCAGGTCATTGAGGATTCGCTCGGTGTCGATGACTACTCGCCTCATCTCGGGGGCGGCTCCGAAGCGGTCCTGCAGCGAGTTGACGCAGCGGCGCAGGTTTCCAATGACGTGGTGTAGTTCGGCGAGTTCAGCGGCCTTGGACATCGGGACCTCCTCGGGAGTGGCGGGAATCACATTAAGTCTATTGATACTAGTCAGCCTCAAATCGTGACGTGAGACACGTCACGTCACCGGCCGGTCGGCGGTGCTTAATGAGCGCTCCAGCGCAGCCGGACCGGCTGCCCGGGTCGAAGTTGCGCCAGTATGTCGGTGTCGGCGTCGAGGACCACACCGATGACGGGGTAGCCGCCGGTGACCGGATGATCGGCGCCGAGGATCACCGGCTCCCCGTTGGGTGGCACCTGAACCGCGCCTCGTACCGCTCCCTCGCTGGGTAGTTGACGCCCCGGCCACCGGGATTGCAGTGCCGGGCCGATAAGTCGGACACCCACCCGGTCGCTGCGATCGGACGTCACCCACTCGGTGCGCACCACCGCATCGGAGTCGACGAACCAGTCGTAGCGCGGGCCCGGAAGCATCCGAAGTTCCACCGGCCCGGCGATCATCGCGGCGACGGGTGCCTGGTCGAGTTCGGGACGGTGGCCGACCGGCTCACCAACCGGGAGCGCGTCACCCGGACGCAATGGCGCGGGACCGATTCCCGACAGCATGTCGTAGCTGCGCGAACCCAGTGTTCCTGCCACGGCGATGCCGCCGCGGACGCCGAGGTAGCTGCGCAGTCCGGTACGTGGAACGTCCAGTGCGATCACCTGGCCGTCGCGGATATGCGCAATGCTGTTGACTCCGAACGGGATTCCGTCGACGGTCGGGTTGGCGTCGGCTCCGGTGACCGCGATGTCCAGGCCGCCGCCACAGACTCGGACGTGCAACCCACCGAGGGTGACTTCGATGGTCGCCCGGTCGTCGGGGTTGGCGAGCAACCGGTTAGCCAATCGGTGTGAGCGCCGATCGGCCGCGCCTGACCGGGTGACTCCGATGTGGGCGAGTCCGGGCCGACCGAGGTCCTCGACGAGCGCGAGCGGTCCGGTGTGCAGGACCTCCAGGGTGATCACCGCGCGTCCACCGCGCGGAACCGCACCCACATGCCAGGGGTGAGCAGCGCGGGCAAAGTCCGGTCGACATCCCACAGCACGGCATCGGTGTGGCCGATCAGCTGCCAGCCGCCCGGTGATTCGCGGGGATAGACACCGCTGAACTCACCGGCCAACGCCACTGATCCGGCCGGCACCCGGGTGCGCGGCTCGGCCCGCCGTGGAACGGACAGCACGGGATCGCCGTCGATGAGGTAGGCGAAACCCGGTGCGAAACCACCGAATCCGACCCGCCACAGCGCGCCCGTATGGGCCGCCACTACGCCGTCGGTGTCCATTCCTACGAGCGCCGCAACAGCAGCGAGATCGGCGCCGTCGTAGACCACGTCGATCACGACGTCGGCATGATCCGGCCGCACCGACATCGCCGCGGCGCTCACCTCGATGTCAGCCAACCGAGTCCGGGTGGGCGCCTGGTGTGTCGGTTCGCTCAGCGCCACCAGCACGGTGCGTGCGCCGGGGATGATGTCGGTGACCCCGGGTAGCTCGGCATCGCGCAGCGCGCCGGCGACGGCGAGAACCTCGTCGGTGGAGCCACATTCGAGCAGCAGCGCCCGGTCACCGTAGTCGCGGATCGTCGGCGCGGTCATCACACCAGCGCGGTATAGGTGGGCTC
>JBAXIR010000077.1:0-12573 GCA_037138275.1 Mycobacteriaceae bacterium
GCTCAAGCTCACAGGGTCGAAGTCTAGGGCGCAGCGACACGGGAATTGTCACGGCAGCCCACGTGAAGGTTCAGCCGGTACGGTCTAGGGGTGCCAGCCATGCGGACGATCGCTGCTGATCAGCGTTCCGCCTTTCCCCATCGCGTGGGTGTGCCGTCGTGGGGCGCGGTGCTGATCGCCCTCACCGGGACTCTCGTGGGCCTGGCGATCGACGCGGCTTCGGGCAACAGGGAACTCGGCGCTGCGTTCGCGAGCTGTTTCGCCCTGGGCTGCATCGTGGCCGTGCTGGCCGTACGACAGTCAGGCATCTTCACCGCCGTGGTTCAGCCGCCGCTGCTGCTGTTCGTCGCGGTTCCGTTGGCCTACTTTCTCTTTCACAGTTCAGCATTCGGCGGGCTCAAGGACATCGCGATCAACTGCGGTTATCCGTTGATCGAGCGCTTCCCGTTGATGCTGTTCACCTCCGCGGCGGTATTGCTGCTCGGGATGACCCGCTGGTTCTTGGCGATGTCGCCGCCAGGCCAGGCGGGTGACGTCGAGGACGACGCAGCGCCGGTGACTGCACGGCCCAGGTTGTTCGCGGGTTTGGGAGCGGCGCTGTCTGAGGCGTTGGCGCGTTCCGGCGCCGACGAGTCCGAGGATTCGTCGCGTCCCCGGCACGGCACCGGCCGCCAATCAGCCACCCGCACGCCGCGTCCCGAGCGTAGGCCCGAAGAGCAGGCGCGGACGCGCCGCCCCCGTCCACCACTTAAGGACATGGACGCGCCGCCGCGACGTCGTCAGCCCACCGGGCGCCCGGCCAGAGCGGCCCAGCCGCCGTTGGATCCGCCACCGCGCCGGCCGCGAGCAGTCCGCGATCCCGGTCGCACACCCCCGCCGCCACAGCGCGAACCCCGGGACCGCCGAGACGACCGCGACCAATACCCGCCGCGGCCGGCCCGTTCCGGCCGCTATGAGCCATACGAGGCTGAGCGCAGATACCCGTCGCGCGAGCAGTACCCGCCTTACGAGCCACGACGCCGTCCGGCACCCGGGCCGTCATCGGGTACCCATCATCCGGTCTCGCGGGTTCGCTACCGCGACTCCGCACCGGCCGACGTCGACGACCTGGACAGTTATCGGAAACGCTCCGGCCGCTAGCCCGTTCGCGGCCGTCGGATCTCGCGCGGTAGTGCGAAAACGAGGGTCTCGTTGGCGGTAGTCACGGTTTGGACTGTGCCGTAACCGAATTCGGCTAGGCGCTCTAGAACGCCGCGCACCAGAATCTCCGGCACCGATGCGCCCGAAGTCACTCCCACGGTCGCCACACCGTCAAGCCAAGCCGGGTCGACGTCCTCGGCATAGTCGACCAGATGCGCTGCTTCAGCACCGGCGCCCAGTGCCACCTCGACCAAGCGCACCGAGTTCGACGAGTTTCGCGAGCCCACGACAATCACCAGATCGCACTCCGGTGCCATTGCCTTGACCGCAACCTGCCGGTTCTGGGTTGCATAACAGATGTCGTCGCTGGGCGGATCCTGCAGTGTCGGAAACCGATCACGCAGGCGCGCAACGGTTTCCATGGTCTCGTCGACGCTCAGCGTCGTCTGCGACAACCAGATCACCTTGGCCTCGTCGCGCACGGTGACGCTCTCGACTCCGTTGGGTCCGTCCACTAATTGAACGTGGTCGGGAGCCTCGCCGGCCGTACCGATGACCTCTTCGTGGCCCTCATGACCGATCAGCAGAATGTCGTAGTCCTCGCGGGCGAACCGCTTGACCTCGTTGTGCACCTTGGTCACCAGCGGGCAGGTGGCGTCGATCACCTGAAGATTCCGCGCCGCGGCCGACTCGTGCACGGTCGGTGCCACGCCGTGAGCCGAGAACACCACGATGGATCCCTCTGGCACTTCGTCGGCCTCGCCGACGAATACCGCGCCGGCTTCGGCAAGAGTCTCCACGACGTGGCGGTTGTGGACGATCTCGTGACGCACGTACACCGGAGCGCCGTGCTTCTCCAGCGCCCGTTCGACGGTCTCGACCGCGCGATCGACGCCGGCGCAGTAGCCCCGCGGCTCAGCCAGGAGGACGCGCTTATCGCCGCGGTGCGCGGCCGGGCCGGAGGTACCGGGAATCCCCATGTTGACGGTTGGCGGCATGGATTCAGCCTACGTTCTCCCCCACGCGGGGGCCCAGTCGTAGTCTGATGCGCATGCCAATCGCACCGTACGGGGTTCGTCTACTGGTCGGCGCGGCCGTGACCGCGGTCGAAGAGACCCTCAAGCTGCCCCAAACAATCGCCATGTACCCAATGACACTGGCCAGCAACGTGGCGCAGGCGGTGATGAAGATGCAGCAGGATCTGGCCGATCTCGCGATCAAGGGCGACTCGGCCCTGGAGGGCTTGTTCCCGCCGAAGGACGAGAAACCCGAGTGGGCGACATTCGACGAAGATCTCACCGGATCCGAGGCGCCGCAGGGCGGTACCGGTGAGCGGCGGACCGAGGGCCGCTTCGCGCTGTACTCGGTGAGCGACGATGCGGCTCCCAAAAGCACGGCACCGTCCGCCCCCAAACCCAAGGCCGTCAGGGTCGCCAAGGCCACAAAGAAGGCTCCGGCAAAAGCTGCGACGGCACCCAAGGCCCCAGCCAAAGCCGCAGTATCGGCACCCGCTGTCGCCGTGGAGCTGGACTATGAGTCGCTGACGCTGGCCCAACTCCGCGCCCGGATGCCCTCATTGAGCGTCACCGACCTGCGGGCATTGCTGGCCTACGAGGAGGCGGCCAGAGCGCGCGCCCCGTTCCAGACTCTGCTGGCCAACAGGATCACCCGCGCGACTGCCAAGTGACCACCGAGCCGGGCAGCACTCCGGGTAGTTCGGCGGAGAACCCTTTTCCGGTCCGCGCGGTGGCGACCCGGGTGCAGACCTGGATCGACCGACTGGGTGCGGTCTGGGTCGAGGGGCAACTCACCGAGATCAAGGTTCGCAGTTCAACGGCGTACATGGTGCTGCGTGACCCGGCCGCCGATATGTCACTGAGCGTCACCTGCAGCAGTGCCCTGGTGGCATCCGCTCCGGTAAAACTGGTTGAGGGCACTCAGGTGGTGGTGCGAGGCAAACCACAGTTCAATACTCGGCGCGGCTCATTCACGTTGCGGCTCAGCGATATTCGAGCCGTGGGCCTCGGCGAATTACTGGCCCGCATCGCACGTCTCCGTCAGTTACTGGATGCCGAAGGACTCTTCGATCCACGACTCAAACGGCCACTGCCCTTTCTGCCCAACATGATCGGACTGATCACCGGACGGGCCGGAGCAGCCGAGCATGATGTGACCTCGGTGGCCGCCGCACGCTGGCCTGCCGTGCGCTTCGCGATCCGCAATACCGCCGTCCAGGGCACGTCCGCGGTGGCGCAGATCGTCGATGCCTTACGGGCCCTCGATGCCGACCCGGAGGTCGACGTCATCGTGATCGCCCGCGGTGGTGGCAGTGTCGAGGACCTGCTGCCGTTCTCCGACGAAACGCTGTGCCGCGCGATTGCGGCCTGCCGGACGCCGGTGGTCAGCGCGGTCGGTCACGAACCGGACAACCCACTGTGCGACCTGGTCGCCGATATGCGCGCGGCGACCCCGACCGATGCCGCCAAGAAGGTGGTGCCCGATGCGGTTGCCGAACTGGCGATGGTCGCCCAGATGCGTCACCGCGGCGCCCGGGCGCTGCGCAACTGGGTCGCCCGCGAACTCCACACCCTGACGCAGTTGCGAAGCCGGCCGGTGTTGGCCGACCCGATCCGGATGATCACCGATCGTGCCACCGAGGTGAACCGGGCCCGCGAGACGACACGGCGCGATGTCAAACGCATGGTGGCCGCCGAATCCGACCGCATCGGACACCTGGGCGCGCGCCTGGCGACACTGGGACCGGCGGCCACCCTGGCGCGTGGTTACGCCGTCGTGCAATGGATCGATGGGTCAACATCGGCGTCGGTGCTGCGCTCGGTGATCGATGCGCCGGCAGGCACCGCTTTGCGGATCAGGCTTTCCGACGGCGCGGTCGGCGCCGTCAGCACCGGGCCGGAGGATGGAACCCCATGAACGAGATGCAGGAAGCGCCGAAGCCCGTCAAGGAGCTCGGCTATGAACAATGCCGAGACGAACTGATCGAGGTGGTCCGAGTCCTGGAGCAGGGCGGCCTGGACCTTGACGCGTCGCTGAAACTCTGGGAGCGCGGCGAAGAACTGGCCAAGCGTTGCGAGGAACATCTGGCAGGCGCGCAGGCCCGGATCGAGGCGGCACTCGCAGCCTCGGAAACCGATGAATCGTGAACTCGGTACGTGACATTCCGGTGGCCCGCACCCCACCCGGTGGCTACGGCGACCACAGCGCCGAGCCCTCCGAGCGCGACTTTCCCGCACCAGTATTGATCGGCTGCACGGAACCGTTGACCGCTGGTGCACCAGATCTGCGCGGAACCTGGAAAGCAGTGGAAGTCCGGGTCAATGGCGAACTTGCACCACAGGGCGGTGACTCCATGGCAAGCAAACTGTGGCGACATACCGAACGCATTGAGCAGGCAGGTAGCAGAGCCGTCATCACCGGTAGTGGAGTGATTCACGATTTCATGTCCTGCGATGGGACAGCGGAAAATGGCGTGCACGATGTCATGGCCCGCGACTTCACCACACCGATTGTTGTGCTTGCCTCCTACGAAGACGGCGTGCTTGTCCTTCGGCCCGAAGGTTTGCCCGGCATCGAGGTCAGGCGTTGGCTTGACGGCGACACCCTGGTCTGGGAGTACGCGGCAGGTTGCACCGTTCGCTTGGAGCGCATCGACTGAGACGATTCCCGACGGGGCGGAGTTGGCCGGCTTCTGACGACCGGGCAAAATGACCTGCCTAACCGTTCCTGCGGCGAAGGAGTGCCAGTGGTCGACAACCGAGTCGCCGTCATTATCGGCGGTGCCTCCGGAATCGGGTGGGCCACGGCACAGGTACTGGCCGCAGAGGGTTGCCGGGTGACAGTGGCTGACCGCAACACCGACGGGGCATCCACGCGTGCCGCCGAACTCGGCGAACCGCATACCTGGGCAGCGGTCGAGGTCACCGACGAGGACAGTGTCACAAGGCTTTTCGACGATGTCGTCGCCCGCGAGGGCAGCCTGGACGTGGTGGTCAATTGCGCCGGATTCAGCGGGTTCGGGCTGATCACCGAACTCGACACCGAACAGTTCCGTTCGGTGGTGGACGTCTGCCTCACCGGCGGCTTCCTGGTGATCAAGCATGCCGGCCGGCACTTCTCCCCCGGCGCGGCACTGGTCTCGCTCACCTCACTCAATGCCCGCCAGCCGGCGATCGGCATGAGTGCGTACTGCGCGGCCAAGGCCGGGCTGTCGATGCTGACCCAGGTCGCCGCATTGGAGCTCGGCCCGCGCGGAGTGCGGGTCAACGCCGTCGCACCCGGGTTCGTGCACACCCCGCTGACCGAGGGCGCGACGCTCATCCCGGGCGTGCTCGACGAGTACGTGGAGAACACCGCTCTGGGCCGGGCCGGCACGCCGGAGGACGTTGCCGCCGCGGTGGCATTTCTTTGCTCGGCGCAGTCGTCGTGGCTCACCGGCGAGGTTCTCGACCTCAACGGCGGAGCGCATCTTAAGCGCTACCCCAACATCCACGAACACCTGACCAAGTTGATGGGGACGTAGCCCTCGCGCAGGTTAGAGTTCTCGTCTATGAAGACGGAGTTCACCCCCAGCCAGAAGCGGGCACTGGGAATAGCCACCGCCTTTGCATTGCTGTTCGGGGCTTATTTTCTGCGGCGGTATCTGATCCTGGTGGTGATTGCGGCCGTCGTGGCGTACCTGTTCACTCCGGTCTACAACCGGCTGCGCACCAAGCTCAGCGCCGGCATGTCCACCACGCTGACCGTCCTGACCGCGCTGGCCACTGTCGTCATCCCGCTCAGCCTGCTGGTCACCGTTGCCACATTTCAGGTTTCGCGCATGTTGGCCAGCCTGGCCAACTGGGCGAAAACCGCTGACCTCAACGCCCTCGGCAACCGTGGCATCGACCTTGTCAACAGCTTTCTGGGCAAGCTTCCCTTCAAGGCGCCCGCCGTCACCACCGACACATTGCGGAAGCCCGTCGTGACCGCAGCACAGAACGTCGGCGAATGGCTATTGGGCACGCTTCAGGGTGCGGCGGGTGGCGCCATCGGCTTCATTACGGCGGCGATAATCTTTCTCTACGTATTGATCTCCCTGCTGAGCAACCGCACCGAAGTTCTCATGCTGGTCCGCCGACTCAATCCGCTCGGCGTCGAGGTAACCGATCTGTACCTGGCCAAGATGGGGGCCATGGTCCGCGGTGCCGTCCGAGGCCAGTTCATCATCGCGGTGATCCAGGGCTTGCTCGGCGCGGCGTCGATCTATATCGCCGGTTTCCACGACGCCTTCTTCATCATCGCGATCTTCTTGATCGCGCTGTCAGTGATTCCGCTGGGCAGCGGCATAGTGACGATTCCGTTCGGCATCGGGATGATGATCTTCGGCAACGTCGCCGGCGGGCTGTTCGTCGTGCTGTTCCATCTCATCGGGATCACCAACGTCGACAACTTCCTGCGGCCGATCCTGGTGCCGCGGGAGGCCAAACTGGATCCGGCGCTGATGTTGCTGTCAGTGTTCTCCGGCATCGCAATGTTCGGCTTCTTCGGCATCGTCCTCGGCCCGGTGCTGATGATCATGATCGTCACGACCATCGCGGTCTACCTTGAGGTCTACAAGGGCGTGGAGATGGACGACGACGAAGCGCCGGCCGAGGAGAAGAAGCGCCGAAAATTGTTCCGGCGCAGAAAGAAAGAGCTTGCCCCAGCGCCCACGCTGGAATCAGCTGTCGCCGATCCGGCCGCAACTGAGCTGGTGCCTAACCCAGCCGCTCCTTGAGGAACTCCACAACGCGCTTGCGTGCCTGATAGGCCGGGTTGCCGGGCGTCTCGCGCACTTCCAGGGTCAGCACCGAATGGGCCATCCGGCCAAAACCGCCCGGGTTGCCCTTCGATGAGTCGAGTTCGATGACCTCGAACGCGTCGCCCAACCGGTCCTTGAGGGTCGCGAACCGCTCGGCCGGCACCAGGGGGTCGCCGCTGAACCGCAAGCCCAGCGCGCACAGGCCTTCGTCGGCGGCGCGCTTCTCGATGACCTTGAGTTCGGCTTCGGAGATACCGGAATCGGCACGCTGTCGGGGTGTCAGCGGCATGGGCAACGAGGGCTGACTCATTACCGGCGCCAACACGCTGTCGTCGACGGCCGCAGCAAGCGCGAACCCGCCCGAGAAGCACTGACCGATCACGCCGACGCCGCGGCCGGGAGTCTTGCCGTTGAGGTCACGGGCCAGCGCGCGAAGGTAGTGACTGATCGGCCGGTCCTTGTTAGTCGCGAAGGCGGCGAACTCCTTTGCGACACACCCGCGAGCGATGACACCGAGCGCTCCGGCCCGAACAGCCGGTGCCCCGGGCGTGCCGTACAGCGACGGGATCACCACTGTAAAGCCGTTGTCCACCAGATAGTTCCCCAGTGCGAGCACACCGGGGTGCGCGCCTGGCATCTCGGGGATCAGCACCACGCCGGGGCCGGAGCCCTTGCGGTAGACGTCATAGGTGAATCCGGCGGCGCTGAACGGCTCACAGGCCCAGCCGGAGAGGTCTGCTTCAGGTGCGGTCATGCCAAGTCCTATCGTTTCGCGGTGAGCGGAGTTTGAGTTTGGGTGGCGATCGCCAGCGTACGGAAGTCTTCTTCGGATCCCGCCCCGGTGATCGCTAGTTGGGCGGCTCCGGCGGGCCCGTCCAGCCTGGTGGTCCACACCGGTTCGGCGTCCTCACCGCCTTGGTAGACAACCCATTTCACGCCGTTGATGTCCTGCGCGCCTGCGGGATAAACGGAATTGTTTATCGACTGAACCAGTGCGGTCTCGTCGGCGTCGCTCTGGGTCAGGCTGACGAACATCTTCGACGGTGCGATGTAGCCAACCCGGGTGAGCACCGCCCGTTGGCGCTCTGCGGTCCGCGAATCGGTCCGTCCGGCCTCGATGCCAGCGCGGGTTCCGGAGTTGGCTTGCCACCCCGCCGGCAGCCTCGGCAACCGAATCGGGAACTTCAACGCGTCGGCATCGGCCTGCAACGCGGCTGCAGCGTCGTAGGTCGGGGCCATACCGTCGGCAGGTCCGGTGGGTCGAAACGAGCACATCCCCACCAGCCCGGCCAGCACAATGCAGGCGACCACCAGCGGTGCCAGCGACCAGAACATGTCGCGGCCGTCCTGCAGCAGCCTCGGCTTGGCGGGTTTGGGAGCCGGAAGGCCGGCGACATCAGATTCCGCAGCCGGAAGGCCGGCGACATCAGATTCCGGAGCCGGAACGTCTACCTCTGGCTCGTGGTCGGGCGGGCTCGTCACGGAAGTCAGTATCCCAGGTCTAGACGGATGGCTTGGTTCTGGGACAATCTGCGAATGTCTGATGCCAGTCGCCGCGAAGCCCCCGACCGCAACCTTGCCCTGGATCTGGTTCGGGTGACCGAGGCGGGTGCCATGGCTGCCGGGCGCTGGGTCGGCCGAGGCGATAAGGAAGGTGGCGACGGCGCCGCCGTCGACGCCATGCGCCAGCTGGTGAACACGGTGTCGATGCGCGGGGTGGTGGTGATCGGCGAGGGCGAGAAGGACAACGCTCCGATGCTCTACAACGGAGAGGAAGTCGGCAACGGAGACGGACCCGACTGCGACTTCGCCGTCGACCCCGTCGACGGCACGACCCTGATGAGTAAGGGTATGCCCAATGCGATCTCAGTGCTCGCGGTAGCCGAACGCGGAGCGATGTTCGACCCGTCGGCAGTGTTCTACATGGACAAGATCGCCGTCGGTCCCGACGCCGTCGGCATCATCGATATCGCCGCACCGATCGGAGAAAATATTCGACGTGTCGCGAAGGCGAAGAATTCCTCGGTAGCGGACCTCACGGTATGTATCCTAGACCGGCCGCGCCACCAGCAGTTGATCGCCGATGTGCGCGACGCCGGCGCACGGATCCGCCTGATCACCGATGGTGACGTTGCCGGCGCGATCTCGGCCTGCAGGCCCGACTCGGGTACCGACATCATGGCAGGCATTGGTGGCACGCCCGAGGGCATCATCACCGCAGCGGCCATCCGCTGTATGGGTGGGGAGATCCAGGCGCGGCTGGCTCCGACTGATGACGCTGAACGGCAGAAGGCCCTCGACCGCGGTCACGATCTGAGCCGGGTGCTGGGAACCGAAGACCTGGTGTCCGGCGAGAACGTCTTCTTCTGCGCGACCGGGGTCACCGACGGCGACCTACTCAAAGGGGTCCGATTCTTCGGCGGCGGATGCACCACGCAGTCGATCGTCATGCGGTCCAAGTCCGGTACGGTCCGGACCATCGAGTCCTACCACCGGCTGTCCAAGCTCAACGAGTACGCGGCGGTGGACTTCACCGGGGATAGTTCGGCCGCACATCCGCTTCCCTAGCGAGAACTTCCACAGGACGACTTCCGTAGGAACGAGAAAAAGGAACCATGACCCCCAATACCCCCGTAGACGGCGAATACCGGATCGAGCACGACACCATGGGCGAGGTCCGGGTTCCGGCCAAGGCCCTGTGGCGGGCGCAGACCCAGCGGGCCGTGGAAAACTTCCCGATCTCGTTCCGCGGGCTGGATCGCAACCAGATCCGGGCGATGGCCCTGTTGAAGGCGGCGTGCGCCCAGGTCAACAAGGACCTTGGAAAGCTGTCCGCGGAGAAGGCCGACGCGATCATCGCCGCCGCGAACGAGATCGCCGACGGCGGCCATGACGACCAGTTCCCCATCGACGTGTTTCAGACCGGCTCGGGCACCAGTTCCAACATGAACGCCAATGAGGTGATCGCCTCGATCTGCGACCGCAACGGCGTGACGGTGCACCCCAACGACGATGTCAACATGTCGCAGTCCTCCAATGACACCTTCCCGACATCGACTCATATCGCTGCAACCGAAGCCGCTGTGCGCCAACTGATTCCGGCGCTCGAGGTTCTGCATCAATCCCTGACCGACAAGGCTCGCCAGTGGCGCCTGGTCGTCAAGAGTGGGCGGACTCATCTGATGGACGCCGTTCCGGTCACGCTCGGACAGGAGTTCGGCGGCTACGCGCGTCAGATCGAAGCCGGTATCGAGAGAGTGCGCGGGTCACTTCCGCGCCTCGGTGAACTCGCCATCGGCGGCACCGCGGTCGGCACCGGCCTGAATGCTCCCGACGGATTCGGCGCGAAGGTTGTCGACGTGCTGGTCGCCCAGACCGGACTGGCCGAATTGCGCACGGCCAGTAATTCTTTCGAGGCTCAGGCCGCCCGCGACGGACTGGTGGAGGCATCCGGTGCACTCAAGACCATCGCGGTTTCACTGACCAAGATCGCCAATGACATCCGCTGGATGGGCTCCGGTCCGCTGACTGGCCTGGGCGAACTGCATCTGCCCGATCTGCAGCCGGGCTCCTCGATCATGCCGGGCAAAGTCAACCCGGTGATTCCCGAGGCGGTCACCCAGGTGGCCGCGCAGGTCATCGGCAATGACGCGGCTATCACCGTGGGTGGCCTGTCCGGCGCGTTCGAACTCAACGTGTACATCCCGATGATGGCGCGCAACCTGCTCGAGTCATTTACCCTCTTGACCAACGTCTCGAAATTGTTCGCGCGCAGGTGCATTGACGGCCTGGTGGCCGATGAGGCGCGGCTGCGCAGGTTGGCCGAATCGTCACCCTCGATCGTGACGCCCTTGAACTCGGCAATCGGCTACGAGGAAGCCGCGGCAGTGGCCAAGGAGGCCCTCAAGGAGCGCAAGACGATTCGGCAGACGGTGATCGACCGCGGCCTGATCGGCGACAGGCTCTCCGAAGCTGAGCTCGATAAGCGACTCGACGTCCTGGCAATGGCCAAGGTCCGCGACGAGGGTTAGCGCAGCGTTGCCACCGATCGGTAGCCGCGGATGCCCAACGGCGCAGTGATGCTGTGCAGTAACAAGCTGAGTGTGACGGTGACGACGACGACCTGGCTGATCAGGTCGACATGTTCGATCTCACCGCGTTCGATGACCAGCAGACCAAGAACCACGGTGCCGATGCCACGCGGTGCGAACCATGCAATAAACCCGCGGCTGTAGGCCGGCAGATCGCTGCCGGTCAGCGCGATCAAAACCGAGACTATCCGTACCGCCGACAGCGCCAGCACTGCGAATAACACCACTCGCCAGCCAGCGTGACTCCAGCCATCGATCGCGGCGAACGCGCCGAACATGGCGAAAACCAACAACTCAAGCAATTGGCCCGTCGCATCCGACACCTGAGTGGGCACCTGCGCGTTACTGCGCTTGGCAACCAGTGCGAAGGCGAGTCCGCCGGTGAAGGCGGCGACAAAACCACTGGCCTGCAGGCGCTCCCCGATTTCAAAACAACTCAGTGCGATCGCCAGCGTGGCCAGCTGGGCCCAGGTGTCACTCATCCAACCGCGACGGTAGGACCAGGCGATGGCTGCACCACCCAGTAGTCCGGCCAGCACGCCAATGATCAGCGACAGCACCTCGGTACGGACGATGAACCATCCCCAGTGTCCGGGCTGTGGATCGGTACGCGCTGAGGCCAGCGCCAGCGCGGCGAGCAATGCGGCCAGCGCAAAGCCGTCGTACAACCCGCTCTCGATCGACAACGCGCGACGGACCTGCTCGGGAATCCGCCGATCCTCGGTCAGTGCGTCGATCAGGGCCACCTCGGTGGGTGCAACGATCGCGGCCAGACACACCGCTTCCCACCACGGCAGTACGGGTAGTACCACCGCGGCGGTCAGCGCCCCGAGGATCAGACTCAGTGGTATTCCGATGATCAGCAACCGGAAGGTGATGCGGCCGCGTTGCAGCACTCGACCCAGATCAAGTTTCGCCGCCTGATCGAAAAGGATGACCGTGAGGGCCAGTTGGGCGAGAACCGTGTAGCCCTCGGTACCCTCACCGGCATCGAGGAGGTCAAAACCGAAGGGCCCCAGAGCCATTCCCAGTAAGACGAAGATCAGCGCAGGCGCTACGTACCATTGCTTGACCAGACCGGAGACTAAGGCATAACAAATCACCAGCAGGGTGAGGACCAATGCGGTCCCGCTATGCACCGCCATCCCCGAGGTTCGATTCAGACACCGTTGGTGGGCCCGCCGGAGTTGGCGCCCGGGATGTCGGTGATGGGGAAATTCGGCATCGGGGCCGGCGACGGCGTGGCCGGCAGGGTGGGGATCTCATCGACCGGAACGTCGTGCAGCGCAGCAACCGGCGGCCCATTCTCGCGGCCACCGTAGATACTGCCGGGCACTCGATCACCCAGCAGTTGACTGACGGTGACCAGGTGGTAGCCGTTAGCTTTCAGCACCGGGATGAACTGATAGACCAGATCAACGGTGGACGAGTAAGTGTCGTGGAACAGCACCACCGAACCGGGTTTGATCTGGGTCATCAACATGTAACGGGTGGCGGCGGTGTCGGAATTGTTGATCCAGTCGAATGGGATGACATCCCAGA
>JBAXIR010000078.1:0-12550 GCA_037138275.1 Mycobacteriaceae bacterium
CCCGCCACCGTGCTGCAGGCATGGGAGGACGGCGTTCGCATCTTCGTCGAGCACGGCCCGCGCGCCATCCTGACCGGTGCGATCCCGAAGATACTCGGTGATCGAGAGCACCTGGCAGTGGCGCTGGACTCCCAGGAACGACGCGGACTGCGCGCACTCGCCGAGAGCGTGTCCAAGCTGTGGGTGCACGGGGTAGCGGTAGCCGTCGATGCGTTCGACGCACGGATGTGCCTGCTGCGCGACCTCGCCACCCCGGCGGCACCGGCGCACGCTCGCACGGTGACGCTGCCCGCGCACTGGCCGGCCGTCACCGCAGCACCCGTCACCGCAGCACCGGTCATCGCAGAAACCGCCACCGCAGCATCCGTCGTCGCAGCATCCGTGGTCTCGACTACCACGGCGTCCGGAAATGGGAGCACGCCAATGCCAGATTCGCAGCACCAACTGATGCCACCGGCGCCGCACTACCCCGCACCGCTGGTACTTCCCCGCACCGAGGTTCGCAATGGGTCACATAATGGCGCGCGCACCGAAGTCGTCGTCTCCCACCGGATGGCCGAACCCGCCGCGGTCAACGGCAAGATGGCCGCCGCGATGAACCTCGTGAGCGCGGTCAGCGAGGCGCACTCACTGTTCGTCGAACGTCAGGCTCAGGCACACGCATCGTTTCTGACCATGCGCGGCGAGTTGGTCCGGATGGCCGCGAGCCGACCATCCACGCTGCCGCCGCCAGTCGCTCCCGCCGCATTCACGCCGCAGACGCCGTCACTACAACCACCGCCGCCACCACAACCATCAATGCCGCCACCGGCACCGCCACCAACACCAACACCGCCACCACCACCCACCCCGCCCGTGAGCGCTCCGGTCGCTCCAGCCGCGGCGACGCCGCAACCGCCGCTGTGGTCACGCGCCCAACTCGAGGTCCTCGCCGGCGGGTCCATCGCGGAGGTGTTCGGACCGCAGTTCGCCGAACTCGATCAGTACGAGCGCCTGGTGCGCATGCCGCAACCGCCACTGCTGTTCGCCGATCGGGTGATGAGTATCGAGGGCGAGCCCGGTTCGATGGGCACCGGCCGGATCGTCACCGAGACCGACGTCACCGCCGACCAGTGGTACATGCACGTCGGCCGGATGTCACCGGGCGTGGTCATCGAGTCCGGCCAGGCCGACCTGCTCCTGGCGTCGTGGTTGGGAGCCGACTTCTCCAATCGCGGTGAGCGGGTGTACCGCCTACTCGGGTGCGACCTGACGTTCATGGGTGAACTGCCGCGCGGCGGCGAGACGCTGCACTACGACATCCACATCGACGGACACGCGAAGACCGGCGACACCCGGCTGTTCTTCTTCCACTACGACTGCTACATCGGCGACCGGCTGATGATCTCGGTGCGCAACGGCCAAGCCGGGTTCTTCTCCGCGCAGGAGTTGAGCCAGTCCGACGGTGTCCTATGGGACGCCGCCGACGACGTTCCGCGTGCGGGTGGACGGCGCGACGAACCGCCACGGGTGACCCAGAAGCGCTCCCTGGACCGCGCCGAACTCGACGCGTTCACCGACGGACACGCCTTCGCCTGCTTCGGCACGGGCTTCGAGCGGGCCGCTGCGCACACCCGCACCCCCGCCACCCCGGGCGGGCGGCTGCGGCTGATCGACGAGGTGGTGTCCTTCGAACCGAACGGCGGACCGTGGGGGCTGGGCTATCTGCGCGCCACGACGGCGGTGCCGAAAGACGCCTGGTTCTATGACGGACACTTCAAGAACGACCCCTGCATGCCCGGAACGCTGATGGCCGACGCGGCCACCCAGGCGCTGTCGATCACCATGGCCGCCTACGGCTTCACCATCGAACGCGACGGCTGGCGGTTCGAGCCGGTGGGAGAAGAGATGGCGCGCTTTGTCTGCCGCGGGCAGGTGACGCCGGATGCCGACCACCTCCTGGAATACGAGGTGTTCGTCGAAGAGATCATCGACGGGCCGACGCCGACGATCTACGCGGCGCTGCTGTGCCGCAGTGACGGGTTCAAGGTGTTCCACTGCCGACGATTCGGGATGCGCCTGGTTCCGGACTGGCCGCTGCCGCCCGGAGCGCCCGGGCCGGCGCGAATTCTGGCCGGCACCAACGATGTTCGCGGTGACTACGGCGCGCTCCTGGCCTGCGGACGCGGTATGCCCTCCGATGCGTTCGGCGCCCTATACGCGCCGTTCGACGGCACCCGCCGTGCCCCGCGCCTACCCGACGAGCCCTACCACTTCATCTCGCGAATCCTGAGCGTGGACAGTGCGCCGGGGGTGCCCACCAAGGGCGGCACCGTCGTCGCCGAGTACGACGTTCCCGCCGACGCCTGGTACTTCGAGGACGGCAGGTGCGGCGCCGTGCCGCTGTCGGTACTCATCGAAATCCTGCTGCAACCATGCGGGTGGCTGTCCTCCTACAACGGGTTCGCCGCCAATCGGCCCGACGATGTGGTGTTCCGCAACCTCGACGGCACCGACGTGGTGCTGGTCCGGCCCGCAGGTGCCGGAACCTTGCGGGTGACGTCGACGCTGGAGCGGTTCGCCGAAGGCGGCGGCTCGACGATCGTGTTCTTCGACGTGGTCTGCACCCAGGGCGACGACGTCGTCATGACAATGAAGACCGCGTTCGGATTCTTCAGCCCCGATGCACTGAAGAATCAGGTCGGTCTAAAGGTGGAACCGGGTGAGCTGGAGGCGCTCTCGGCGCCCGCGCCGATCTCCGTCGCGTATGGAAGCGACGAACTGCGCGGCGACCCGTCGCTCGCCCAGGGCCGTCTGCAGGTGATCGACCGCCTCAACTTCTGGCCCGGCGGCGGGGCCGGCGGCCTCGGGCGGCTGGTCGCGGAATACGACGTCCATCCTGAGGCCTGGTTCTTCAAGGCCCACTTCTTCCAGGATCCGGTGCAACCCGGTTCACTGGGATTGGAAGCTATGCAGCAGGCGGCCCGGGCGGCCGCCCGGCTGGCGGGGTTGGCCGACGACGGGTCGGTGTTCGAACCCGTCGCCGTGGACCAGACGTTCAGCTGGAAGTTCCGCGGCCAGGTCGTGCCGACCAACACCCGAACCCGAAGCGAAGTCGAGATCCTGTCCACGACACGAGATGACCGCGGTCTCCTCATCGTGTTCCAGGGCTCGTTCTGGGTCGACGATCTGCGTATCTACGAGACCCAGGGAATGGGTGTGCGAGTCCTGCACTGAGGTTCGCGGAGACCTGCCCCACATCTAGGCTCAGCCCGTGCCGGATGCCAACGGGTGGAGCCATCGCGTGCTCTCGCTGTTACGCGGATCCCACACCGTTCCCCGCACCCGCTTCACCGCGCCGTCGGTGTGGCGGCCCACGCCAGGTTCGCTGACGGCGCTGATCGGCGGACTGTGGTTGTTCGGCACCGGCGATGCGCTGATCCTGGCGTCGGCCCTCGGCGCCTCCCCGTGGTCGGTGCTGGCGCAGGGAATCAGTGTGCGCACCGGCCTGGGTATCGGGTGGACTACCTTCGGTGTGTCGATAGGCGTTCTCGCACTGTGGATTCCATTACGTCAGCGGCCCGGCCTCGGCACGGTGATGAATATCGTCGTGATCGCACTCGCCATCGGCGTCACCTACCCACGGGTGAGCACGCCGGACTCCCTGATCGGGCAGCTTGGGTTTGTGTTCCTCGGAATCGGACTGATCGGGCTGGGCAGTGGGTTCTACCTCACCAGTGGCCACGGCCCCGGCC
Organism: Mycobacteriaceae bacterium; assembly: GCA_037138275.1. GTDB lineage: Bacteria > Actinomycetota > Actinomycetes > Mycobacteriales > Mycobacteriaceae > Mycobacterium. The sequence goes on from JBAXIR010000078.1 coordinate 3,735, forward strand.
CGCGCGACGGCTGGATGACGGGCCTGCACCGGGTGACCGGCTGGCCGGTGGGCCGGGTCCGGCTACTCATCGAAGTCACCGTGTTGGTGGCCGGCTGGGCGCTGGGCGGCATCGTCGGGATCGGCACCGCACTGTTCGCGCTCCTGGTGGGTCAGTCGGTCGCCCTCGGCCTGGCCTTCGCGCACCGGCTGTCTCCCGGGCTGACCGAGGGCGTCGTTGGCGAGGAAGCATTCCCGCAGGACGAGGCGTGACCCCCGGTAGTCAACTCGACAAATTACGCATCCGTTCTGTCAGTGGTCAGGTGCAGGCTGTTGTGCAACCACGACAGAAGGGAGCCGGCCATGTGCTGGCAGTGCGACAACCCCCACCGCACCACCGATGATTACCTCGACGTCTTGCGGGAGATCATCGACGGCCACGGCTGGGCCGTTCAATACGTCGAGGGCGAGGACCGGCCGTTCGCCTACACGGTTGGTCTGACCGACCTGGGCCTGCCCGAGTTGTTGATGACAGGTCTGCCCCCGCGGACATCGGGACGCCTGCTGAACTCGCTCGCGCATGACATGGTCGACAACGGCACGGTCCTACGGCCGGCCATGCATATCGACTATCAGAGCGAGTTTCTTCTGGAGGTCGTTGAGGTCGACCACCCGGACGTCCACCTCGCATTCGCCGTCGGGATCTGCGGCCCGGAGGTCCGCGCCCTGCAACTCGTTTGGACCGACGACTTTGCGCACTGGCCGTGGGACCGCGGGTGGAGCCACGGCCGACGTCGGCAACCGGTGTTCGGCATCCGCACCCCGCTTCCGGGATGAAACCCCTGCGGACGGCACCTGCACCGCCGGTTATACCCGGTTATACTCACCTGGTGAAGACTGCTATTTCGGTGCCGGATGAGACGTTCGACCGGGTCTGCCGACGTGCCGTCGCTCTGGGAATGAGCCGCTCGGAGTTCTTCGCCCGAGCCGCACAGCGGTATCTGGACGAGTTGGACGCCGAGTCACTGACCGGCCAGATTGACACTGCCCTCGAATCCATCGATGCCCCGGACGAGTCGCAGGAGACTGCGGTCGCGGTCGGCCGCCGAGTGGTCAGTGCAGCCGGCGATGACTGGTGATCGAACGCGGCGAGATCCACTGGGCCGATCTGGGAACTCCATCCGGTAGTCGTTCGGCGAAGCGCCGACCGGTCCTGGTGGTGCAGTCCGATCCGTACAACGCCAGCCGACTGGCCACTGTGGTGGCGGTGGTGATCACGTCCAACACCGGTTTGGCCGCGATGCCCGGCAACGTGTTCCTCCCGGCGACCGCCACCGGGTTGCCGCGCGATTCGGTGGTCAACGTCACCGCACTGGTGACGCTGAACAAGCTCGACCTCACCGAACGGGTCGGCCGACTGTCACTAACTTTGATGAACCAGGTCAACCGGGGGCTGCTTCGTGCGCTGGGACTGTAATCCGCCGTCAACGGCCAGTGTCGCACACGTGCTACGGTGATTTTATGTCCAGCGAGATCAGTCAGCGCGAGTTGCGAAACAACAGCGGTGACATCATGCGTCGGCTCGACGAGGGCGAAGCATTCATCGTGACCCGCAATGGTGTTCCGGTTGGTGAACTGGTGCCGCTGCGGCGTCGCCGCGTTGTGAACGGACCAGCTTTGGCGGCGGCGTTCCGCGGTGCCCCGCACATTGACTATCAGCGGTTGCGCGCAGACCTCGACAATGCCGTCGATCAGGACATCAGTCCGCGTGGCTGAGACGACGAGCGGCTTGCTAGACACATCAGTGGTGGTCGACCTCGACGTGATCGCACCGGATGATCTGCCCCGTGAGGCGTCCGTCAGCGCGGTCACGATGGCCGAGATGTCCGCGGGCCCACACGCCACCGCCGACCCCGCCGAACGGGCGCGTCGCCAGGACCGGTTGCAGCAACTCGAGTCGTGGGTGGAACCCGTTCCATTCGACGGTGACTGCGCGCGGGCCTACGGGAGGATCTACTCCGCCGTCCTCGCCGCCGGCCGGCAGCCGCGTCGGCGCGCAGCCGATCTCCTCATTGCCGCGACCGCTCTAGCCTCGGGCCTGCCGCTCTACACCCGTAATGCCGACGACTTCCTAGGCCTCGAGGAGATTCTGACGGTCGTCGCCGTTGAGGTGTGATAGCTCACCAGAGCACGCCGGTGTCGGTGGACAGGATGAATCCGTGGTTGCCCTGCGTCGCGCAGTGCACCGCGCCCTGGTAGTCGACGGCGCAGACGCCACCCATGGTCTGCACCCGCTCGCCGGCCGGAAGTACCGGAGCATCGCGGGTGAAGGTCGGGGTGTCCGAGAATCGGTACTGCGCGGGATCCGCAGCGTCGGCGAAGGTCTGGTTGGTGCCCGGTGGCGCATCTGAGGGCACCGCGTCACAGCCGACCCCGCCGCCGTTGGGTTCGATGCCACACGAGCGGCCATCGGGAGTCGTGAAAAAAACCCAGCCGTACGACGGCGGGGAACTCTGATAGTTGCCCGAGGCCATCGGATAACCGTCCAGATCATCGGGCGGCGGGGTGGCGTCATCCGCGTGCGCGGCAGCAGCAGCGGTAGCGGTGATCGCCATACCGCTCAGTGCAACCACGATCCGTAACCGCAACGACGTCATCTGCGCACCCTATCGGGTCGCGCGGCCCGCGTTAAAAAACTCAGGGCAGCACCGTGTGCATGAGCATCACGTTGTACGCCGACCACAGCGACAGGTTGTAGTACAGATCCTTGCCGTTGGACCACGGGTGCAGGAACGGCGCGTACACCCCGCCCGGGGTGAATAGCGACGACACCAGCAGCTGCTCGGGGCCCCACGGGCCCTGCGGTGCGGGTGCGGTGCGCATCACCACGTCGTTGGAACGGTTGGTGTAGAGCGCCACATACTGCTTGAGGTAGGTGTTGTACTGCGCCGACATCTCACCCACCGGGCCGGGGATCACTGCAGTGGCCGCGGCCGGGTTGGCCGGCACCCACGCGCCTGCATCCGAACTCCAGTACTCGTACCTGGTCAGGTCCGGCACCACTGCCGGCAACACCCGCGCCACATACGCCGAACCGCTTCTGCCGCCGGGAGTTCCGTACGAGTAGAGGTAGGGGTCGCCCGGCCCGGGCTTGAGGAATGCGCCCATCTGGAACTTCTCGTTACCGGCTTCCGGCTTGCGGATCGTTCCCGGGTACACGCCCCAGGTCTCACCGTTGTCGGACGAGACGGCCATGGCCGAGTAGTTGGTGGTCCACGTCCCGTCGCCGTCCCAGGTCTTGATGGACATGAAGTTCAGAAACTGCTTTCCGCCGAAGCCGACACCGGCAGTGGGGATGATGCCGGTCTCCTCCGGGGCGGCGTTGATGGTGTTGACGATCTGCTTGGCGATACCCGGACGCCACACCGGTGCACCGGAGTAACGGTTGCCGACTGCGCCATCCCCGACGGCCACCGTGTTGGCCAGGGTGCGGTCCGAGGAGCGCATCAGCACGTTGTAGCGCCACTGCTCACCGGGGATCTGGCAGAAGCCCTTGGTGTCACCGAAGGCCATCAGCACCTGGGAGTGGGCGGGATCGCCGTTGTCCCACATGATCCCGAGGTCGGTGCCGGTGACGGCAAAGTTCGCCACGGTCTTGTTCGGGCTGTCCGGTCCGGTGACCCAGCCGACGACGGAGGTGCCCGGCGGCAGGTCGCCCGGCGCGGCGACGGCGACGGACGGCGCGGGTAGCGCAGCGACGGGGGCAGGCGTGGCGGCGGCAGTGGGTTTGGGCACCGGGGCCACCCCGGCCTGCTGCTGGACGGCGGCCGCATTGGGCTTGAGCACCGAGGCCAATATCTGGCCGATGTTGGGCAGTGGCGCCTTGTCATTGGCACCGATGGGCTTGTGACCGATCGGCCGACTCAATGGCGCAATCTTGCCGGGGCTCGGAATCTGGACGTCCTGATTGGGCAGTGGCTGTGCGGCGGCGGCGGCACCGGAACATCCCTCGGCGGCGGCGGTCGGAGCGGTCAACCCCGCGCACAGGACGGGGACGAGTGCCCACGCCATCCACGACGAGGCGCGCTCAATACTCGGCGACACAACGCACCTTCCCTCACAGCGACAGCGACAGCGATGGCTGTCCGGTGTGACATTAGGGGCGGATGTGGCCAATGTGACTTCTGAGATGCGAATGGGTGCGCATCCGTGACCGTGTCGCAATGCCACGCTCACTGCGCTGAGCGGCACGTCAGCAGGGTGCGGGCATTACCATTGCAGCGATGCTGAAGACGCAGGGCCGCCACCCAGCGGTTCTGGTGGCCGCAATCGCCTTCGCGCTGTTTGCAGCATCGGATCTGCCGGCATTGCCCGTTATCGGTGATTCGGCGATCATCAACGGTCCCTTCCGCTCGCTGCTGGAGGCCTCGAACGATCTCGGACCCTCGTCCGCAACGGACGCGCAACTGACCGTCACACTCGCAGCGCCGCTGCGGCCGGAGGCATTGTTCGACTGGGCGCAAGGCCGAGGCCTTGCAGTGCGGTGGCGACCCAGCGACCAGTGGGCGATCGTGCACGGCGCCGCAGACGACGTCTCGCGCGCCTTCGATGTTCCCGTCCACGACTACCGCGGCCGCAAGGGTCAGGTGTTCTACGCCTCGCCACAGCAACCGCAGTTGCCGTCGCTGCTGCGCGATGAGGTCTCTGCGGTTGGCCGGATCCTGAGCTACATCCCGCACCGAATGGCCGGGCCTTCGGTGTTCCCACTCGACGTCCCTCGCCAAGGGCTGACGCCTGCGGCACTGCGCAACGCCTACCGCGCGACGTCGCTGGCTGCTGCCGGGCACACCGGCAAAGGGTCCACCATCGTGTTCTTCGAATTCGACGGGTTCGACCAGAGCGACCTCGACTCCTTCTCCGAGTTGTCCGGGTTGCCGACGTTCACTCCCGTTGTCATCGGCGGCCAAGCCGGCCCCGCACACGGCGAGACGACGATGGATCTCGAGGTCGCGCATGCCATCGCACCGGATGCGAAGCTCGTGGTGGTCAACGCACGTCCGACGATCGAAGGCGGGGGCACCTACGAGAAGATCGGCCACATGTTCGACACGGCCGATCGCCAGTTCCCCGGGGCGGTGTGGAGCCTGTCCATCGGATGGGGATGTGAGGCCATGGTCAACGCGGCGGACGTCGCCCCCGTTCGAGCCGCATTGGTCAATGCACACCGGCATGGCACTGCAACCTTCGACGCCAGCGGCGACGTCGCCGGCCTGGAATGCAAAGGTGGCAAGGACTTTTCGACTCCCCCGGGCCCCAACGACATCGGTGTTGATGCTGTCGCCTCGCTGCCGGAGATGACATCGGTCGGCGGAACCACCCTGTCGACAGACGCCCGTGGGCGGTGGCTTACCGAGCAGGCCTGGACCGACGTGCCGATGTCTCAGGGCAGCAGCGGCGGCGTATCCACGTTGTTCGCGCGGCCCGACTACCAACGCGACGTGCTAGTAGCGCGGGATGCGACACACCGCGTCGTTCCCGATGTGGCCGCAGTCGCCGACCCATTCACCGGTGTAAGCATCGTCTACAACCAGCAACAGAGACTCGGTGGCGGGACCTCACAGGCGGCGCCGATCTGGGCAGCCCTGACGGTATTGATGAACGAGTACCTCGTTGCCCACGGCGGCACACCAGTGGGTGACATCAACCCGCTTCTCTACCGAATTGCCCAGGGCTCGCAGTTGCCCGGATTCCGCGATATCACCGCCGGAAGCAACGCGGTCGACGTCGCCGCGCCCGGGTTCGACCTCGTCACCGGACTGGGCAGCCCACGGACCGACAATCTCGCCCGCGACCTGCTCGACGCGCAACAAGTTCAGGTGCCGCGCCAATGACCGCTGCCGGCCCGACCAGAGCCGGCTAGCTGATGTCTGTCTGCTGCACCGCATGCGGGTCCGACGATTCCGTCGACGCGTTCTGTGGGTCATGCGGCACAGGTCCGTCGGACTACCAGGGCCACAGGCGGTTTCGGCTTCGGCTGCGCACCTACGCCGCCGATTCCAGGCAACGCGTTTTGCGCCCGTGGTTGTCAAGTTCACTGTTTCCGCATCTGCCGGGCCGGGCGCGTATGCCGTTGCGCGTGGGCCTGGCCGTGATATTCGTTGCGCTGGGTGCGTTCGCCCTGCTGCGATGGCAAGCGCCGATGATCGCGATCGCAACGTTCGGGCTTCCGCTGTTGTTTGTCGCGTACTTGCGCGAGATCGATGTTCGCCGAGACGTCGCGCTTGGCATCCTGGCGTCAACTGTGGCGATCGGCATCCTGCTCGGTGTCGCCTGGGCGTACCTCGCGGGCACTGTATTCGCCAGCGGGTACACCGTGGCTCTCGGATCTGGGGTGACGTCCGGACCCGGCGTCGGGATCGGGCTTGCCGTCTCTATCGCCGAGGGGCTGTTGATGCTGACTCCCGCACTGCTGGCGTGGCTTCTGAATCGATCACCCCGCGAGTCACTGCACGGTTTCCTGATCGGATCACTCGGTGCGACAGCTTTCACCGCGGCCGCCAACATGATCCTGCTGGAACCCCAGTTGGAGACCGGCCCGATAGCCGACAACCGCTCGCCGACCGGACTGCTCGCGCAGGCGGGCATCCAGGGTGTGGCCATGCCTCTGGTCAGTGTGGCTGTCGGCGGCATCTTCGGTATCGCACTGTGGTTTCGACGCCCGGCCGGGGCATCACAACACCGGCCGGGCCCCGTGCCCGCAGCCGTTCTGGTCGTCATCGCCGTGTTTGTCGGCCTTGGACTGCTCGATATTTCACCTATGCCCGACAACCTGTACCTGCTGGGCTACCTGGTGATCGCGGCATTTGCGATCCTTGCCCTACGGGTCGCCATCCAGGCCGCTCTACTGCATGAGGCACGTGACGGCATGGGCCCCGGCGAAGGATTGCGTTGCGCGCATTGCGATCACGTCGGTGCCAGCACCGCATTCTGCGCCCGATGCGGAGCCGCCACCCGGATGTCCTCGCGAATACTCCGCACCAACTACACCCGCATGCTTGGACCGGTGGGGCTGGCCGCCGCCGTCAGCATTGCCATAACGGTCATCACATCGATAGTGATCACACCCGGAGTCCCGCCCTATACCTGCCCACCCGACTGCGGCGCGCCACCGTTCGGGACACCAGTCGAAACGAACCCCCGATTCACCGGCGAGGCCGGATCGTTTTCAGTCTCCTACCCCGGCGAGGGCACCGCTTACCAGGCCACATTCAACCCGAACGGACTCAACGGCGTGGTTCTGCGCTATGTGGGCGGCGATACCGGAACCCTGGCCCTCTTCGGCGAACCTGCCCAGGATCGCTCGGCGAAACAGATAGCACTCAACTTGCTCACAAAGGATCATCCGGACGCGACGATCGCCTACGAGATCCCCAACGCAGCCGTCGGCTACCAGAGCGGGTACGGCTTCGTCGCCGATGCGTACCCACAACTTTCCACCGGCCGATATCTGCGGCTCAGGGTGCTGATCCTGGTCGCGATCAAACACGATTACGCGTTGATCGCATCGGCGGTCGGCCCGTACCACCGGTTCAGCGCCGGCTACGGGTCCGGCCATCCGTCCGGTGCCAACCTGGAATTGGCCATGGATATGGGCAAGTACGTCAACAGCTTTCAGTGGGGTGGAGACCGCTACGGAAAGCCGACGCCATGAGAGACCGAGGTCGAGCCATCCCGGGCCTGACCGTGATTTCCCGTCGCACCCGCATGAAATCATGAGTTCATGAGGGGATACGACATCATCGGCGACGTTCACGGCATGGCAACCCTGCTCGCGGAACGGCTACACAGCCTCGACTACCGAATCGACCCCGGCACCGGCGCCTATAGACACCCCGAACGCACCGCCGTCTTCGTCGGCGATCTTGTCGACCGCGGAGCCGAACAACTGCGAACGCTGCAACTGGTGAAGGCGATGGTCGACGCCGGGAGTGCGCTGATCGTCATGGGCAACCACGAGTTCAACGCCATCGCGTATTCCTTCGAGCACCCGACCGGAAGCGGCAGGTTCCGGCGGGCTCACGATGAGCGAAATGAGAAGCAGCACAGAGCTTTTCTTGATCAGCTCACCGACAACGAGAAGCAGTACTATCTGACGTGGTTCTGGACGATGCCGCTGTGGCTGGACCTCGGCGGCCTCCGCGTGGTGCACGCCTGCTGGCATGAACCATCGATGGAGGTCGTGATCGCCGAACTCGGCGGTGAACGTTTCACCACTCGCAAGCAGATGATTGCGGCCACCGACAAAACCACTGCGCTGTACGTGGCAGTGGAGATCCTGCTCAAAGGCCCCGAGATCAGCCTGGTCGATCGCGGACTGCCGCGCTACCTCGATAATGAAGACTATCCGCGTAGCCAGGCACGAGTCCGCTGGTGGCATGAAAACGCTTCCGAACTCAAGGAATTAGCCGAGCTGAGCAACTTTCGCACCGAGTCCGGCGATCCCTACCCGGATGTCGAGGACTTCGAGGCGACGGCGCTGGAGCGATCGTTCTCCTATAACGCGGGCATCCCGGTCTTCTACGGCCACTACTGGCGTCAGGATCCGCCGGAGCACCTGCTGGATTGGACGGCCCACACCGCATGCGTCGACTTCAGTGCGGTCCGCGGCGGCACCCTGGTCGCCTACCGCTGGAGCGGAGAGCAGACGATCGAACTGTCGCATTACTTCCCGCACGGGGCGGACGTCGTCACGCAACAGCCGTCGGACTAGGTTGCCGCAGTTCCGCACAGGCCGCCGCCCGCTCTGGACCACTGTGTCTTTTCAAGCACTGTGTCTTT
>JBAXIR010000079.1:0-12538 GCA_037138275.1 Mycobacteriaceae bacterium
GTGAGTGCCCCTCAGGCTCCGGCCCCCGCGCGAACCCGACGCGGCGCCGCGTCGGCGACGGTGCAACGCAACGGCACTGTCGCCGATCGGGTCATGCTGCCGGCCGCGGCGCTCACCAACCCCGTCTCGCGCGTCATAGCGGGCACGCCCATCGCAGCCACTCCGGCACCGACCACCTACACCGCCGGCTCCAAGCTCCCGCCACGAATCCAGTGGGACGCGAACTACGGCTACTGCGGCGAGACCGCGTTCATCAGCGCCGGGCTGAACTACGGCCAGTACATCTCGCAGTACGACGCGCGCGCCCTCGCGAGCAAGAATGCCCGGCAGGGTTTGGAAAGTTCACAACTCCTGCTCGGTGTCAACGATGTCGCTGCAGCCAAGGCGATGCACCTGACCGCGACGGCATTCAACACGGCCCAGCAGCCAACTGCGCCAGCATTTCTCACCTGGGTCAAGTCCAATGTGACTGCCGGCTACCCGGTGGTGATCGGCGTGTTCGTGAATCAATCCCGGTTCTACGGAACGACGAATCTCAACGCCGGAGACGCCGAGTACGACCACATCGTGGCCGTCACCGGAATCACGTCGACGCATCCGCTGACGGGACCGACGACCTATTACGCCGATGACGTTCTTACCTTCAATGACAACGGGGAATGGACCGGCACCAACGGACAACCCCAGAACGTGTTCAACTATTCGTTCGGCACCTTCGCCACGACCCGTCAGAGGGCCAACGCGAAGTCCGCGGCGGTGTATTCGCTCAAGAGCGGAGCGGACTACGGAATCGCCATCACCGGCATTATTGACCTGAGCCGTGAGACGGTGCCCGTGCGGTTGACGACGAGCACTAACGCTGAAATACCTGCGATGGTCGACGGTTCCAACACCCGGCCCGCGGCCAAGCCGGTGACGCTCACCATCACCGTGTCGAACCTCAAACCCGGCACCACCTACACCCTCTACCGCTACAACACGATGGCGAACGTGCCGGACTCCAATATCAATGCCAATGCCGCCAAGGCCGCTCAGAAGTGGACGATCAAGGTCGCAGCGGGCACGACCTACACGATGACCCAGACCATCAACTCCAATGAGACCGCCGTCTATCGCGCGGTCCCGGTCGGCGCGCCGTGATGTAACGAATCCGACGCCGCATCGGATTGGCCTGTAGAGACCTACAGCTGGATGGGGGACTATATGGCCAACGGCATACGGATGGGCCGGCGAGCACTAGCGGGCCTCGGCACGTTGGGTATCTCGCTGGCCGTGCTGGTCGCCCCCGCCGCGGCCGCCGACCCGGTGGATTCCGCTGAACTTGAACCGCAGGTTGTCGTCGGCGTCGCACCGGCACCCCTGTCGGCGCCCACCGTCGCGCCGGTGTCCTTGGGGGCGCCGACCGTCGCGCCCGTGTCAACCGCCCCGGCGGACGGGGTGCCGCATCTGCCCAGTCCGGACAACCTGCCGCCTGGCACCACCCAGGCCGCCCCGGAGGGTCCGAACATGAGCTACCTGCGTTACCTGTGGCAGGCGGTGCATACCCCCGGCGTTACCATGAGCGACGCGCTGATCCTGATCGCTCAGCGCCCATTGGATGCCAAGGCACCGACGCAATCGGCAACCCCGGCACCGGCCGACTTTCCGCCGGAGCCCGCGAGCCCCTAGTCGGCGTGCTCAGTCAAGGAACCCGAACATCAGCGATTCGCTCGGGACTTGACCCGGTTCGCCTATTGTTGGCGCGATGCAGTGGTGGTTCCGGTGCAGCAATGTGGGAAGGATCGGCGATGCCCGGGAAGGCACTCGGAGACTGGCTCGACGAAGCCGGTGGTAGTCCTGCTGTCCGTTCGACCATTCTTGCGCTGGCCCGTGCAGCGGTGAGCGTGAGCGGCGAACTCCAATCGGGCGCCCTCAGCCTGGCCCCCTCGGATCTGAGGGGTGTACGCCCCGCAGTCGACGATGAGCGCAAGACCCTTGAGCGGTACGGCAATGAGTGTTTTCTCGAGGAGGCCAGAGGCGCCCCGGTGGCACTGTTCGCATCCGGGGAACACCAACACCCGGAAATGCTCGACCCGACTGCGCCATTGGCGGTTGCCATGGATTCTCTCGATGGCTCCACCAACATCGACACCAACATGCCGGTCGGTACCGTCTTCGCCATCCTTCCGGTCGCAGGTGATGTCGGCGTTGATCCGCTACCGAGCCTCCTGCAACCCGGCGCCAATCAGGTCGCCGCCGGCTTCTTCTGTTACGGCCCGCGCCTGGCCCTGGCGATCACCCTGGGCCAGGGCACCCACGTGTTCATCTACGGCCCTCGGGTTGGGGCATTCCTGCGCTCCCATGTCCAGGTCCAGATACCGCCCAAGACGGACGAGTTCGCGGTGGACATCTCCAACCAGCGGCACTGGGACAGCGCGATCCGGCACTACGTCGACGATTGCATCCACGGCAGCGAAGGCCCGCACGGACGGGATTTCACGATGCGCTGGACCGCATCCCTGGTCGCTGACGCCTACCGGATCCTCGTCCGCGGTGGGGTCTTCCTATACCCCGGTGATCGACGCGAGGCCCGGGGTCACGACCGGCCGCGGCTGGTTTATCAAGCCAATCCGATCGCGTTCCTTGTCGAGCAGGCAGCCGGCCTTGCGACCGACGGCGTGAATCCGATCCTCACCCAGATACCCCGCTCACTGCACCAGACGACGCCACTGGTGTTCGGCTCCAGCGCCGAGGTGAGCCAGGTCGTTCGCTACCACGGCGAGATTGATCACGCGGGTATCCACTCGCCGCTGTTCAGCTCGCGTGGACTGTTCCGGAAGTAGGGGAAGGTAGGTCTCATGTCGGCCCAGCATCCGATCATCTCCATCACCGGCTCCTCTGGTGCCGGCACGACGTCCGTCAAAGCCATCTTCGAGCTGATTTTCCGGCGCGAGAACATCGTGGCCGCCTACGTCGAGGGCGACGCTTTCCACCGTTACGACCGCACGGAGATGAAAGCGCGCATCGCCGAGGAAGAAGTCAAGTACAACAACCACTTCAGCCACTTCAATCCGGAAGCCAACGAACTCGACATCCTTGCCGAGGTATTCGAGGAGTACGGTCGCACCGGACGTGGACGTACCCGAACCTATCTGCACGACGATCAGGAGGCGGCGCCCTTCGGCCAGCCCGCCGGCACGTTCAGCCCGTGGCGCGATTTCGAACCCAGCGACCTGTTGTTCTACGAGGGGCTGCACGGCTGCGCGGTGACCGAGACCGCGAACCTCGCCAAGCTTGCCGATCTCAAGATCGGAGTTGTGCCGGTCATCAACCTCGAGTGGATCCAGAAGATTCACCGTGACCGGGCCAGCCGGGGTTATTCGACCGAAGCGGTGATGGATACGATCCTGCGTCGCATGCCCGACTACGTTCGCTACATCACGCCTCAGTTCTCTGAAACCCATATCAACTTCCAGCGGGTGCCTGTCGTCGACACCTCGAACCCGTTCGTCGCACGCTGGATTCCGACGCCGGACGAGTCGATGCTGGTGATCCGATTCGCCGACCCGCGGGGTATTGATTTCCCCTACCTGCTGTCGATGATCGGGGACTCGTTCATGTCCCGCGCCAACACCATCGTCATGCCCGGAAACAAACTCGACCTGGCCATGCAACTGATCCTGACGCCGCTGATCCTGCAACTGGTCGAGCGCAAGCGTCGCGGCTCCTGGAAGGATGGCTGAATGGGCCCCCGGCGACAATTCAGATTCCGCCCCGGCACCACCCCGTGCCGCTACACTGCGGCACTTAAGCAGGAAGTCGGTTCAGGGCGAACCGGTCCTTCTCCCGTGTGCCCTCAACCCGTCTGATTCGAAAGGAACTACCACCATGGATGCCACGCCCAGTGAAATCAGGGGTAAGGAACGCTACAAAGCCGGCGTGCTTAAGTACTCCCAGATGGGTTACTGGGACGGCGACTACGAGCCCAAAGACACTGACATCCTCGCGCTGTTCCGGATCACTCCCCAGGAAGGCGTCGACCCGATCGAAGCCGCCGCGGCCGTGGCCGGGGAGAGCTCGACGGCCACGTGGACGGTGGTGTGGACGGATCGGCTGACCGCCGCGGACCAGTACCGGGCCAAGGCCTACAAGATCGAACCGGTGCCCAACATCCCGGGTCAGTACTTCTGCTACATCGCCTACGACCTGATCCTGTTTGAGGAGGGCTCGATCGCCAACCTCACCGCCTCGATCATCGGCAACGTGTTCGGGTTCAAGCCGCTCAAGGCCGCGCGTCTGGAGGACATGCGGCTGCCGGTCGCCTATGTGAAGACCTACAAGGGCCCGCCCACCGGGATCGTCATCGAGCGTGAGCGACTCGACAAGTTTGGCCGGCCCCTGTTGGGCGCCACCACCAAGCCCAAGCTTGGATTGTCGGCGAAGAACTACGGCCGCGTCGTCTACGAGGGCCTCAAGGGCGGCCTGGACTTCATGAAGGACGACGAGAACATCAACAGCCAGCCGTTCATGCACTGGCGAGACCGGTACCTCTACTGCATGGAGGCGGTGAGCAGGGCCGCGGCCGAGACCGGCGAAGTCAAGGGCCACTATCTCAACGTCACCGCCGGCACGATGGAGGAGATGTACCGTCGCGCCGAATTCGCCAAGGAGATCGGTTCCGCCATCATCATGATCGATCTGGTGATCGGCTACACCGCGATCCAGTCGATGTCGGAGTGGTCTCGGCAGAACGACATGATCCTGCACCTGCACCGCGCCGGTCATGGCACCTACACGCGGCAGAAGAACCATGGCATCTCCTTCCGAGTGATCGCGAAGTGGATGCGACTGGCCGGCGTCGACCACATCCATGCCGGCACTGCTGTCGGCAAACTCGAGGGCGATCCGATGACCGTGCAGGGCTACTACAACGTCTGCCGCGAGTTGAAGAATGAGGTCGACCTTCAGCGCGGTATCTACTTCGAGCAGGACTGGGCAGACCTACGCAAGGTCATGCCGGTCGCCTCCGGCGGCATCCACGCCGGCCAGATGCATCAGCTGCTGGACCTGTTCGGCGATGACGTCGTCCTCCAATTCGGCGGCGGAACGATCGGACATCCGATGGGTATCCAGGCGGGCGCCACGGCCAACCGGGTCGCACTCGAAGCCATGGTCCAGGCCCGAAACGAGGGACGCGACATCCTTAATGAAGGCCCGGAAATTCTTCGTTCCGTCGCCAAGTGGTGCAAGCCGGTGGAAGCTGCGCTGGACATCTGGGGCAACATTTCCTTCAACTACGAATCCACCGACACCTCGGACTACGCTCCGCAGGTTTCGACGTCCTTCTAAGTCAGGGAGCACACGATATGCGTATCACCCAGGGTGCCTTTTCATTCCTGCCCGACCTCGACGACGTCCAGATCGCGGCCCAGGTCGAATACTGCTTGAGAAATGAGTGGGCGGTCGGCATTGAGTACACCGACGACCCGCACCCCCGCAACACCTACTGGGAGATGTGGGGCAACCCGATGTTCGACCTGCGGGACGCGGCCGGTGTGATGATGGAACTCAAGGCTTGCCGGGACGCCTTCCCGGATTCCTACATCCGCATCAACGCGTTCGACTCGACACGCGGATTCGAAACGGTCCGGCTCAGCTTTATCGTCAACCGTCCCGCCGTGGAACCGACCTTCAAGATGACTCGCACTGAGGTTCGCGGTCGGACGGTGAATGTCACCATGACCACCGAATACTGATGGCTGAAGGCGAGACAGAAGCGTCGCCGTCGACGGCCGTCGACCTCGCCGGTGATTTCCGTGACTCCGGAGTCGCTGAGGTGCTCGACCAACTCGACCGGGAACTGATCGGGCTCAAGCCGGTCAAGCAACGTATCCGCGAGACGGCGGCGCTGTTGATCGTGGACCGGGCGCGGCAGCGACTCGGCTTGTCGCAGACCACACCCACACTGCACATGAGCTTCACCGGCAATCCCGGTACCGGCAAGACCACCGTCGCCATGCGGATGGCCGACATCCTGTACCGGCTGGGTTATGTCCGCAAAGGTCACCTGATCTCGGTGACGCGGGATGATCTGGTAGGCCAGTACATCGGGCACACCGCACCCAAGACGAAGGAGATCCTCAAGAAGGCGATGGGCGGGGTGCTGTTCATCGACGAGGCCTACTACCTGTATCGCCCGGACAACGAGCGCGACTACGGCCAGGAGGCCATCGAGATCCTGCTGCAGGTGATGGAAAATCAACGCGATGACCTGGTGGTGATCCTCGCCGGTTACGCCGACCGGATGGACAAGTTTTTCCAATCCAACCCAGGTTTCCGCTCGCGGATCGCCCACCACATCGACTTTCCGGATTACGAGGACGCCGAGTTACTGTCGATCGCGGAATCGATGCTGGCCGAACAGAATTACCATTTCGACGCCGACGCGCGTGCCGCGATGAATGAGTACATCGCCCTGCGACGCGCACAGCCGCATTTCGCCAATGCTCGGTCGATCCGCAATGCGCTCGACAGGGCCCGGATGCGCCAGGCCAACCGGTTGTTCAGTGACACGCATGCGCCGATCGGCGTCGACGAACTGTCCACCATCACCGGTGCCGACCTCCGCAGCAGTCGGGTGTTCTCCGGTGGCCTTGATTCCGAGAAGGGTCGCCCCGAGTGACCCGGGTGATCGTCATCGCGCCCGCGGCCTGACCGTGAGTCAGGTCTGGCCCAGGGTCGCTTTATTCGATCTGGATGGCACGCTAATCGACTCGGTACCCGACATCACGCTTGCGGTGGCTGAGTTGATGAGCACCGAGGACCTCGCGCCCTTTGAGGAAGCCGATGTCCGTGCGATGGTCGGACACGGCTTGCGAGTGCTGGTGCGCCGGGCACTGGCGGCCAGGGGCAGGACGCCGGCGCCGGCGGAGTTCGAGGCCATCATCGACCGCATGCTGGAGATCTATCCCCGTCATCTGACGGCGCGAACCACATTGCTTCCCGGCGTGGTGGAGTGCCTGGACACCCTCGCCGCCGCGGACTGTGCTGTGGCGTTGGTGACCAACAAACTGCAGTCCGCCGCCACCACCGTGCTGGACCACTTCGGATTGTCCGACCGCTTCACGATCATTCTCGGAGATCAGGAGGGACTGTCCGATCTGGCGCCCAAGCCCGAGCCTGACATGCTGCTGCATGCGCTGTCCCACGTCGGAGTCGAACCTGCCCACGCGGTGATGGTGGGCGATAGCGAGTCCGATATCGCCTCGGCGCGCGCCGCCGGGGTGTTCTCTGTCGCGGTACGCGGTGGCTATTGCGATGGACCTCTCGAAGAACTCAATCCCGACATCGTGATCGACAGCCTCTATGGCTTCGATGAGGCGATCGAGGCGTGGCGCCGCCATGGCTGAAACCGGTGCAGTGGACGCACTGATCTTCGACGTCGACGGCACCCTGGCCGAAACCGAGGAACTGCACCGTGAGGCCTTCAACCGGGCGTTTGCCGACGAGGGCCTGCCGTACCGCTGGGACCAGGCGCGCTACCGCAGTCTGCTGCTGGTCACCGGCGGGCGGCAGCGGCTTGAGCATTTTTTCGCCGAGTCCACCGGCCTGACACCTGTGCAGATCGCCGAGCTGGCGCCGCGCCTACACCGGGCGAAGAACGGCCACTACGCCGAGGTGATGGTGGATTTCCCGATCGAGCTGAGGCCGGGCGTCGCCGACCTGTTGCGCCGGGCGCGGGCCGCACAACTGAAACTCGCGATCGCCACCACGACGAGTCGGGTCAACCTGGAGGGTCTTGCGCGACGGTTTCCCGGCGACATTGATCTGGACGGCTTCGATGTCGTGGTCTGCGGCGAGGACGTCACCGCGCTGAAACCCGACCCCGAGGTCTATCGGACCGCGCTCGATCGGCTCGGCCTGCCCGCTGAGCAGTGCCTGGCCTTCGAGGACACGCGCAATGGCGTTGACTCCGCGGTCGGCGCGGGCCTGCGGGTGGTGGTCACGCCGAGCCTCTACTCCGACGGCCAGGATTTCTCGGCAGCAACCATGGTGCTGGAGGACCTCAGCCACTTCAGGCTATCGCCGGCCGTCAGACCCTAGCCGACCTTTCCGAGACGCACGGCCACCTCGTTGCGGCGTCGGAATGGCAGCGTCCACGGCGGGTCATAGAACCAGGAAAACGGCTCGCCGTCGGTGGTAAATCCGTTGTCGCGCAGGGTGGTCAGCAATTCGTCGGTGTGCGACGCGATCGACTCGAGGCTTGCGACGCCGGAGTACCGCAACACCGCGACCGTCTCGGCCGGGACGGTCACCAGGTGCACCCGCTCGTCGTTGGGCACCGGCAGCGACTCCAGCGAATGCTCGGCCGGCATGAAGAACCGGATCACCCACTCTCCGGCGGCCCCGCGTTGGGTGGCCACCGGGGCGGTCATGGCGATCTTCTCGCTCTGCTGCTGGGCCACCGGAGCAGTCATCGCGATCTTGGACTTGGCGGTGTTGCCGCCGAATATGTAGCGGGCCAGCCGGCGGAACCCCTCACTACGCGCGGCCTCCTCCTCGGCGGCGACAGTGGTCTCCGCGGCGATCCGCGGGTTGTAGTGCCGGATTTCCACGCTGCCGATGCGACGCTCGACGGTGAAGTCCGGTTCGGCGGTTCCGTGCCGGATCCCGACGATCGACCCCCCGGCATCGACGACCTGGCCGAGAACACCAACGATTTTGTTCAGCATGATGCTTCCTCTCTTTGCCCCTTAACGTGAAGCGGCGACGCATTGTTCCTGCCTGCAGCTTTCCCGCGTGCTATCCGACAGCCGCAGGCCGCGTCAGCTTCGCGTAGCGCGCCCGGTGGTAGTCGGTAGAACCGAACTCGTACTGAATTGCGGTGAGCCGCTTGAAGTAGTGGCCGATCGCGAGCTCCTCGGTCATCCCCATGCCGCCGTGCAACTGCACCGCGTTCTGTCCGATGAACCGTGCTGCGCGCCCGACAGTCGCTTTAGCTGCCGAGACCGCCCGGGCCCGAGTGGTCGGTTCCGCATCAAGATTCAGCACGGCTAGATAGACCGCAGACGCCGCCTGCTCGAGTTCCATGTACATGTCCACCATCCGGTGCTGCAGCACCTGAAAGCCCGCGATCGGCTGGCCAAACTGCTGGCGTTGCTTGCTGTAGTCGACGGTGTCGGCCAGCACTTTGCGCATCGCACCGACGGCCTCGGCGCACACCGCGGCCGCGCCCTCGTCCCGGGCCAGGGCCAGCGACGGCCACGCATCAGCTTCTAGCAGTGCAGCCGCAGGTAACCGGAGTTCGTGCACGATCAGATCAGCGGCGCGACGGTCGTCGATGGTGCGGTAGCCATGCATGGTGACACCGGCCGGGGGAGCAGCGGGGTTGAACTCTGTCAGGAACAGCGAAATCGCCTGCTGCCCTTCGGAATCACCGGTTCGGGCGACGATCAGCAGGTGGGTGGCCAACGGGGCATTCATCACCACGGCCTTGCTGCCGCCCAGCACCCAGTATTCGCCATCGCGCACCGCGGTGGTGGAGATGTCTTCCCAGTGATCACCCGATCCGGGTTCGCCCGCCGCCAGGGCGACGACGGCGGATCCCGCAGCCACGTGCTCGAGAACCGCCGCAGCCGCCTCGCTGCCTGCCCGAGCCAGCAGGCCACCGGCCACGATCACCGTGTCGACGAACGGTTCGATCACGAGCGCGCGGCCGAGTTCCTCGGCGATCACCATGGCCTCGGCCGGTCCGCCGCCACTGCCCCCGACAGCTTCCGGCAATGTGGCGCCGAGGATGCCGAGTTCCTCGGCGAATCCGCGCCAGATTTCGGGTTGCCAGCCGGGGCCGGTCTTAGCGGCGGCGCGGCTCTTCTCCAGTTCGTAGCGTGCGGTGAGGAACTTGTTCAGGCCATCGCGCAGGAGGGTCTGTTCCTTACTGAGGGCGAAGTCCATGGTTTACAGCCCCAGGGTTGCTTTGGCGAGGATGTTGCGCTGAATCTCGTTGCTGCCCGCGTAAATTGAGCCGGCGCGATCGTTGAAGTAGTGCAGTGGCGCGACCGCCTGCCACGGCTCGCCGCTGACGTAGTCATCAGTCGGCGGAATGAATTCTGACACCGGCCCGCCCGGCAGGGTGGCGTGCGGTTGGTAGACCCTTCCCCGTGGACCGGCCGCTTCCAGTGCCAGTTCGGTGATGTCCTGGCTCAGTTCGGTGGCAAGGATCTTCAGCATCGAGGAGTCTGCCCCCGGGTTCCCGCCGTCGGCCACCACCGCCAGTACCCGGTATTCCAGAATCTCCAGCACATCGGCGCGGATCCGCACGTCGGCGAGTTTGACGGCGAACGCGGCATCGTCGATAAGCGCCCCACCGGCCGGCCCTGGCTGATGTGCGGCCGCCTCGGCGATTGACTCCGCCATCACCTGCAGGGCCGGTGCCGCCGCGCCGCCGCCGCGCTCGAACTCCAGCAGGTACTTCGCCACCGTCCAGCCGTCGTCGATCGCGCCGATCACATTTGCCTTGGGCACCCGGACGGCGTCGAAGAAGATCTGGTTTTGGATCTGCTCCCCGGAGGTCATCACCAGCGGCCGAATCTCGATACCCGGGGTGGCCATGTCGATGAGCACGAACGTGATGCCGTGCTGTTTCTTCGCCGATCGGGTGGTGCGCACCAGGGCGAAGATCCAATTCGCTTCTCCGGCATGGGTTGTCCAGATCTTGCTGCCGGTGCACACGAGGTCGTCGCCGTCGTCGACGGCGGCCATGGACAGCGCCGCCAGATCGGATCCGGCTTCCGGTTCGGAGTAGCCCTGGCAGAAGAACACCTCGCCGGTCAGGATGCGCGGCAGGAAGTAGTCCTTCTGCTCGCGCGTGCCGAAAGCGACGATCGCATGGGCGACCATCTTGATTCCCATCGGCGAGAGCGCGGGCGCATCGGCCAGGGTGGACTCCCGGTTGAAGATGTAGTGCTGGGTCAGCGTCCAGTCGCAGCCGCCGTATTCGACCGGCCAGGCAGGCGCTGCCCAGCCGCGCTCATACAGGATCGCCTGCCAGGCCATGCTCGCCTCGTGATCGGCGTAGACACTCGTCATGAGCCGGCCGGCCCGGCGCAATTCCGGCGTGAGCTTCGCATTCAGGAAGGCCCGAACCTCATCGCGGAATTCGACATCCTTCGCCGACCACGCCAGATCCATCGCGTCCCCTCTCAGGACAGTTCCTACATCTGCTTTTCCTGCACGCTAACCCGCGCAGGGGGCTGACCCGGAGGCGGGTCTGGGCGGTCGAGACTGCGTCCAGATCGAGATATTGTGCCGGAAGATGATCTGAGCGCAGAGTCGATGCGCGCGGTGGTATGTCAGTGGCATCCCCCGGCGACATACCCGATCGGGGGATGCGCCTGAGGCTGTGCCCGGCAGGCTCTATCGATACCCCGAGGAGGTGGGCAATGCCGGCGTGGCGCCTGCGCGATTACCACGAAGCCGACCTGGACCAAGCCATCCAGATCTGGGATCAGAGCCGTGGACCCGGCTCGGCGGAGCCGGTGTTCAGCGTCGCCGAGGTCATGGCGGCCGCCCGCGGCGGACAGCCCGCGGTGGTGGCCGAGGTGGGCGACGAGGTAGTCGGCATGGCGGTAGCGCAGGTTCAGGGCGAGCGGGCGTGGATCATGCTGGTGGCCATCGGTTCGCGGTGGCGGGACCGCGGTGTGGGTAGCGCTTTGTTGTCCGACCTAGAGCGCCGGCTGCGCTCGCAGGGCGTGCGCCGGATCAGCGCTGCACTGCCGGAGAGCGCGACCGGGGCGACAGCGCTGCAGAACTCCGGCTACGCGCGTCGTGACGGTCTCGTCTACTACGAGATGATCGAGCACCTCGGCCCCGACCAGGCGAACCTGCTCGACGAACTCGGCGGGCTGATCCTGCCGCCCGGGTTGTGGGGCGACCTGGCGGGGATGGAATACGAGAAGCAGATCATCGAACGACGCATCGTCGACCCGCTTGCCCACCCGGATGTCGCCGAACGCTACGGGGTGAGCCCGCCCAAGGCGGTGATCCTGTTCGGCCCGCCCGGAACCGGGAAAACCAGCTTCGCCAAAGCGATTTCGTCACGGCTCGGGTGGCCGTTCGTTGAGCTGTTCCCGTCCCGGATGGCGGCCACCGGTACCGGCGGATTGGCGGCCTCGCTTCGGGAGGCCTTCGCCGAGATGGCCGAACTCGACGAACTTGTGCTGTTCATCGACGAGGTGGAGGAGATCGCCACCGCACGCACCGGAGCCTCCACCGCCGAGTTGGGCGTGACCAACGAACTGCTCAAACTGATCCCCGCGTTCCGCCAGCACGACAGCCGACTGCTGGTCTGCGCGACCAACGCGGTGCACTCGCTCGACTCGGCGTTCCTGCGACCGGGTCGCTTCGACTACGTCATCCCGGTCGGACCGCCGGACCCGCCTGCCCGCAATGCAGTGTGGCGACGCTATCTGCGTTCGGTCAATGGCGGCATCGACGTCGACCGGTTGGTGACCGCTTCGGAGTACTTCACCCCCGCCGATATCGAGTTCGCCGCGCGCAA
>JBAXIR010000080.1:0-12475 GCA_037138275.1 Mycobacteriaceae bacterium
TGGCCCACACCGGAACTCCGCGCACGAAGTTCTTGGTGCCGTCGATCGGGTCGATCACCCATTGGCGGCCCTCGAAGACCGGCGTTCCACCCTGTTCCTCGCCGAAGATCGCGTCCCCGGGCCGCTCGCGAGCCAGGATCGACCGGATGGCTTCTTCGACCGCCTCGTCGGCGTCGGTGATCGGGGTGAGGTCGGGTTTGGTGTCGATGCGCAGATCGAGGGCGCCGAAGCGGTCGAGGGTGATCGCGTCGGCCCGGTCGGCGAGGGTCACTGCCAACTCCAGGTCTGCCGCCACTTTCCACTCGCCACTCATGGGTGCAGTCCTACCATGGCCGGATGATGGAATTCGCGGTGCTGCTATTGATCCTCGGCGCGTTGGCTCTGGTGGTGGGACCGCGGTTGATGCGGCGGCGGGGCCCGCGCGGTGAGGTGGCGCAGGGCACCCTGCTGGTGACCGGGGTGAGCCCGCGCCCGGATGCCGTCGGCGAGCAGTTTGTGACGCTCAGTGGGGTGATCAACGGCCCTACGGTCGATGAGCATGTGGTCTATCAGCGGATGGCCGTCGACACCGCGAACTGGCCGGCCGTGGGCCAACTCATTCCGGTGGTGTTCTCGCCGAAGAATCCGGACAACTGGTTCTTCGCCTCATCGCCGGAGTCGGGCGCGTGAGGAGTGGTCGGCCCGGCTCGGGTCGGGCTCAGCGCTCTTGACCAATAGTGTCTTTTCCCGCGTCTTAGCGACAACGGTGCGATCGGTAGTTGCACGGACGAACACCACCTGCCGTTGTCGCTAAGAGATGGGAAAAGGTCCTGTAAGGACGGAGAGGTCGCGGGTGGCATCGGCGCCGCCGGCCTCTGCCCGCAGGCGGACCCGCGACCGCACTACCCGTGCACTACCCGTGCGCGATCCGCAATAGCTCAGCCACGCTGACCACCTTGACCCGCGGCCGACCGTGCGGTTCGCCGGTAGAGCGTTCGTGGGCGTCGATCTGCTGCCAGTGATCGTCGGTGACCACCAGCGGCTGGCGTTCGGCCAGCCAGGCGGCCAACTCGTCGGCGTAGTCGGCGCCCACCTCACCCTGCGGTTCGCCGGTCAGGTCCTCCCAGAGATTCTCGACGGTGTCCTGCGAGTCGCTCTTGTTGGTGCCGATCACCCCGGACGGCCCGCGCTTGATCCAGCCGGTCACATAGTCGTTGGTGCGGCCGATCACCTTGCCCCCGGTGTGCGGGATGGTGCCCCGGCTGTCGTCGAAGGGCAGACCCGGCACAGGCACCCCGTGATAGCCGACCGCGCGCACCACCAGATTTATCGGGAGCGTCTCCCGCTGACCGGTGTCGCGCGCCACCACGCGGCCGTCGTGCTCGAGTAGTTCGTTGCGGCCCAGCGCGATCTCCTCGACGCGCCCCGCGCCTGTGATCGCCACCGGGGAGGTGCAGAACCGGAAGACGATCCTTCGGTGCCCGGGCCGCGGTTCGCGGGTCGCGTAGTCGCGCAGCACCTTGATGTTGGCGGCCTCGGTCTTGCCGGCTGCGTGGGCGTCGTCGTCGCTGATGTCGGCCAGGTCGGCCGGGTCGACGATGACGTCGACGCCCTCCAGTTCGCCGAGCTCGCGCACCTCCAGGGTGGTGAACGCCGCCTGCAGCGGCCCGCGGCGCCCGACGATGACCACCTCGGAGACCCCGCGCTCGCGCAATGCGTCCAGGGCGTGATCGGCGATGTCGGTGGTGGCCAGGACCTCGGGGTCGGTCACCAGGATGCGGGCGACGTCGATGGCGACGTTGCCGTTGCCCACCACGACGGCCCGGCCGGTGGAGATGTCGGGTGCCATCTCGGCGAAGTGCGGGTGGGCGTTGTACCAGCCGACGAAGTCGACGGCCGGCACGCTGCCGGGCAGGTCCTCGCCGGGGATTCCCATGGTCCGGTCGGACTGGGTGCCCACCGCGTAGACCACCGCGTCGTAGCGGTCGGCAAGCTCGTCGACCGAGACATCCTGTCCCACAGTGATATTGCCGAAGAACCGGAACCGGGGGTCGGCTGAGGTCTTCTCGAAGGTCCGGCTGATCGACTTGATCTTCGGGTGGTCCGGCGCCACGCCGGAGCGCACCAAACCCCAAGGCGTCGGGAGCATTTCGAGCATGTCGATGTGGACGTCCGGGCCGTTGCCGGCGACCGACTCGTCGGCGAACCGCAGCAGCGAGGCGGCGGCGAAGTAGCCGGATGGTCCGGCGCCGACGATCGCGACAAAGTACGGGCGCATGCTCTGGCCTCCTCGTGGTCGAGACGATGGTAGTCGCGGCGGTAATCTCAAGCCTCGTGGACCTCGATCGACAGTCTGACCTCGCCGCCCTGGACACCACGTTGACCACGGTGGAACGGGTGCTCGATATCGAAGGCCTGCGCGGGAAGATCGAGACGCTCGAACATGATGCGTCTGACCCCAAGCTGTGGGACGACCAGGCCAATGCACAACGGGTGACCAGCGAGTTGTCCCACGCACAGAGCGAGTTGCGGCGGGTCGAGGGCCTGCGCAGCCGCCTCGACGACCTGCCGGTGCTCTACGAGATGGCCGCTGAGGAACAGGGCGCGGGCGCCGAGGACGCACTGGCCGAGGCCGATGCGGAATTGAAGTCTCTGCAAGCCGAAATCGAGGCACTCGAAGTCCGCACCCTGCTGTCGGGGGAGTACGACGAGCGCGAGGCCCTGGTCAGCATCCGCTCCGGTGCCGGCGGGGTGGACGCCGCCGACTGGGCCGAGATGCTGATGCGGATGTACATCCGATGGGCTGAGCAACACAACTACGGCGTTGAGGTGTTCGACACGTCCTACGCCGAGGAGGCCGGCATCAAGAGCGCCACCTTCGCGGTGCATGCGCCATATGCGTACGGCACCCTATCGGTGGAGCAGGGCACCCACCGGTTGGTGCGGATCAGCCCCTTCGACAACCAGGCCCGCCGCCAGACCTCCTTCGCCGAAGTCGAAGTTCTGCCGGTAACCGAGACCACCGACCACATCGAGATTCCCGAGCTTGACCTGCGCGTCGACGTCTATCGCTCCAGCGGACCGGGCGGCCAATCGGTCAACACCACCGACTCCGCGGTTCGACTCACCCACATCCCGACGGGTATCGTGGTGACCTGCCAGAACGAAAAATCGCAACTGCAGAACAAGGTCTCTGCAATGCGTGTGCTGCAGGCAAAGCTGCTGGAACGCAAGCGCCTTGAGGAGCGCGCCGAGATGGACGCCCTCAAGAGCGACGCCGGCAGTTCCTGGGGCAACCAGATGCGGTCCTACGTTCTGCACCCCTACCAAATGGTCAAGGATCTGCGGACCGAGTATGAGGTCGGCAATCCGAGTGCGGTCCTGGATGGGGATATCGACGGGTTCCTGGAAGCGGGGATCCGGTGGCGCAACCGGCGTGACGATGATTGATTTCGCCGTCAGTGCCGCGGGTGGGCGCTGGCATGACTTCTGGCACGGCGATCTCGGCGAGTCGGTCCTCACCAAGACGATGAGCATCGCGCTGCTGATCATCGGCGCGGTGCTGGCGTCGAGGTTCATCAAATGGCTGGCCGGCCGGATCAGCCGGAGCATCGACGCCGGCTTCCAGGAAAGCGATGCGCTGGTCCGCACCGAGAGCTCCAAGCACCGTCAGGCCGTCTCCTCGGTGATCTCGTCGGTGGCCATCGCACTGCTGGCCGTGATGGTGATGGTGGAGATCACCGACATCCTGGCGATCCCGGTGAGCTCGCTGGTGGCGCCGGCCGCGGTGATCGGTGCCGCACTGGGTTTCGGTGCGCAGCGCATTGTGCAGGACCTGCTGGCCGGGTTCTTCATCATCACCGAAAAGCAGTACGGCTTCGGCGATCTGGTGCAGTTGACCCTGGGTTCGAGTAATGACGCCATGGGCACCGTCGAGGATGTGACACTGCGCGTCACCAAGTTGCGCACCTCAGAGGGTGAGATGTTCACCATCCCCAACGGCCAGATCATGAAGACGCTGAACCTGTCCAAGGATTGGGCGCGCGCGGTGATCGACATTCCGGTGCCCAGCAGTGCGGACCTCAAGAAAGTCAACGATGTGCTGCACGGCGTGTGCGATGCCGCGCCGAACGACAAGACCATCCACGATCTTCTGCTGGACAAGCCGAAGCTGATGGGTGTGGAAAGCATCGAACTGGACACCGTGAATCTGCGGATGATGGCCCGCACGCTGCCGGGCAAACAGTTCGAGGTCGGCCGGCGGCTGCGGCTACTGGTGATCGCGGCACTGAGCAAGGCCGGCATCGCGAGCGCGGTGGCCGCCCCCGTAGTGGAGGGCCAGCAGCCATGACCAATCCCCGCGAAGGCAAGACATGGCCGCGGTTTGTCTTCGGCGGCCGGATGCGCACCTCCACCCTGGTGCTGATCATCGCGTTCATCGGGATCGGCTGGCTGTATGAGACCTACGAGCCCCCGCCGCCGCAGCCCGATCAGGTGCCGGCCAGCGAAGTGGTGCCGCCCGGCTTCATCCCCGATCCGGCCTACACCTGGGCGCCGCGCACTGCCGTGCAGACCCGTCCGCCGACGCCGACGCCCACCACCCCGACGACGACCGAGACCGAGGCCCCGACGACAGAGGGTGAGCCGTCGACCTCACCTGAGGTCTCTTCGGGTGTCCCGCCGGCGCCGGGTCCGCCAACGCCCGTACCGCCAACGCCCGTACCGTCGACCCCGGCCCTGTCGACGCCGGTCGAACCGCGCCCCGCGGAGACGCCGGTAACGCCCCCGCGGGCGTCCGGCACAGCAACATCGCCGACTCCCGCGCCACCGGCACGGTAGCGACCGGCCTCCCCGCTAGACTGACGTGCCGTGATGATCTCCCTTGACCATGTCACCAAGCAGTACAAGGCGTCGGGCCGCCCGGCGCTGGACAACGTCAGCGTCAATATCGACAAGGGGGAGTTCGTCTTCCTGATCGGGCCGTCCGGCTCTGGCAAGTCCACCTTCATGCGGCTACTGCTGGGCGAGGAGATGCCCACCTCCGGTGAGGTCCAGATCTCGAAGTTCCACGTCAACAAACTCTCCGGCCGGCACATCCCCAAACTGCGCCAGGTCATCGGTTGCGTGTTCCAGGACTTCCGGCTGCTGCAGCAGAAGACGGTGTTCGAGAACGTGGCCTTCGCCCTTGAGGTCATCGGCAAGCAGTCCGATGTCATCAAGAAGGTGGTGCCGGAGGTGCTGGAGATGGTGGGGCTGTCCGGCAAGGCCGCCCGGCTACCCGGGGAGTTGTCCGGCGGCGAGCAACAGCGCGTCGCGATCGCCCGCGCGTTCGTCAACCGGCCGCTGGTGCTGCTGGCCGACGAGCCGACCGGCAACCTCGACCCCGAGACCAGCCGGGAAATCATGGACCTGCTGGACCGGATCAACCGGACCGGCACCACCGTGCTGATGGCCACCCACGACCATCACATCGTCGACTCCATGCGCCAGCGGGTGGTGGAGCTGTCGCTGGGCCGGTTGGTCCGCGATGAGCAGCGCGGTGTCTACGGAATGGACCGTTAAATGCGCGCCGGGTTTTTGGTCAACGAGGTCTACAGCGGACTGCGTCGCAATGTCACGATGACGATCGCGATGATCCTGACCACCGCGATCTCGATCGGTCTGTTCGGCGGTGGCCTCCTGGTGATCCAACTGGCCAAGCAGTCCCGCAACATCTACCTCGACCGCGTCGAGAGTCAGGTGTTCCTCAACAACGATGTGTCGGCTAACGATCCGACGTGCGACGCCGACGCGTGTAAAGCACTGCGCGCCCAAATCGAAGCCCGCGACGATGTCAAGAGTGTGCGATTCCTCAACCGCGATGACGCCTACACCGACGCGATCACCAAGTTCCCCGAGTACAAGGACGTCGCCAGCAGGGACTCCTTCCCGGCGTCGTTCATCGTCAAGCTCAAAAACCCTGAGCAACACAAAGACTTCGACGCCGCCATGGGCGGTCAACCGGGCGTGCTCAATGTGCTCAATCAGAAAGAACTGATCGACCGGCTGTTCGCGGTGCTCGACGGGTTGTCTAAGGCTGCATTCGCGATCGCGGTGGTGCAGGCGATCAGCGCAATCCTGTTGATCGCCAATATGGTTCAGGTTGCGGCCTACACCCGGCGCACCGAGATCGGCATCATGCGGATGGTGGGCGCCACCCGCTGGTACACCCAGTTGCCGTTCCTGTTGGAGGCGGTGCTGGCCGCGACGATCGGCGTCGTGCTGGCTATTCTTGGGCTGATCGTGGTGCGCGCGCTGTTCCTGGATAGGGCGCTGAGCCAGTTCTATCAGGCCAATCTGATCGCCCGGATCGACTACGCCGACATCCTGTACATCGCCCCGGTCATGTTCGGCGTCGGTGTGGTGATGGCAGCGGTCACCGCGTATGTGACGCTGCGCCTGTATGTGCGGGACTAGGCGTGGCGAAGTCATCGATCGAGCGGAAGGCGGCGGCAGCGGCGAAGAAGCCTTCCGCTTCCGGCGGTAAGAAGATCGTCGCCTCCAATCGCAAAGCCCGGCACAACTATTCGGTGCTGGAGGTTTTCGAGGCCGGTGTGGCACTGGTCGGCACCGAGGTCAAGAGCCTGCGGGAAGGTCAGGCGTCGATGGCTGACGCGTTCGCCACCATCGATGACGGCGAGGTGTGGCTACGCAATCTGCATATCGCGGAGTATCACCACGGCACCTGGACCAACCACACTCCGCGCCGCAACCGCAAACTTCTGCTGCACCGTCGTCAGATCGACATTCTGGTCGGCAAGATCCGCGACGGAAACCTGACCCTGGTGCCGCTATCGATGTACTTCCTCGACGGCAAGGTCAAGGTGGAGTTGGCGCTGGCCCGCGGTAAGCAGGCGCACGACAAACGCCAGGATCTTGCCCGCCGTGATGCCCAGCGCGAGGTGGTCCGCGAACTCGGACGGCGCGCCAAGGGCAAGTCCTGATCGGCGTTCTGTTCGCGCTGGCGTCGGCGATCGGTTACGGCGTCAGCGATTTCGTCGGCGGACTGGCCTCGCGTCGCGTCGCTGCACTGCGGGTGGTGTTGGTCTCCTACCCGGTGAGCATGGTTCTGCTCGGCGGGCTGGCCATGCTCACCGGCGGAACGGTAAGCGCACCCGCGCTGTACTGGGGCGCCCTGTCCGGCGTATGCCAGGGCTTGGGCGTCTGGTGGCTTTATGCGGCGTTGGGATCGGGTCCGATCTCCGTGGTCGCGCCCCTGACCGCGGTGCTGGCCGCCGCTTTCCCACTCGGGGTCGGCGTGGCCATGGGCGAGCGGCCGGGGGCGATCGCCGCCGTTGGCTCTGTGCTGGCAATGGTTGCCGTGGTGCTGGTCAGCCGGGAAGCCACCGATGAGGACGTGCGGCCGCACCGGTTCACCAGAGCCGTCGCGGCGTTCACGACGGGAGCGGGGCTGGCTTTCGGACTGAACTACGTGTTGATCGATCAGATGCCGGTTGATTCCCATCTGTGGCCGTTGTTCTTCGGTCGGCTGGCCGCCACCGTCGTCATCGTCGCCGTCGCGGCAGTGACCGGGAATCTGCATCCGCCACAGGGCTTTCCGCTGCGGTTGGCACTGGCGGCCGCGGTGCTCGATGTGTGTGCCAATATCGCCACCCTGCTGGCGCTGCAGTCGATGATGCTCTCGCTGGCCGGCGTGCTGATGTCGCTGTACCCGGCGGCCACCGTGGTGCTGGCGATCGTGGTGCTCCGCGAGCGGGTCACCCGCTGGCAGGCGCTCGGGATGGTGCTGGCACTTGTCGCCGTGGCGATGATCTCGCTGCACTAGCATCGCGGTGTGAGCAGCTCTGAGCGCCCCGTAACCGTGCTGGACAAAGACGATGTACTGGAGGGGTTATTCGCCTCCTGGGACGGGATCGCCGCACTGCTGGCCGACCTCAGCGAGGATGAGTGGCGCACCGCGACCGATCTTCCCGGCTGGGACGTGCACGCCGTCGTCGCGCATATGGCCGGCACCGAGTCCATGCTGCTCGGCCTCGCCACACCGGAGCCCGATGTGGATCTGGCGACGGTGGAGCATGTCCGCAACTTCGTCGGCGCCATGAACGAGCCGTGGGTGCGATCGCTGCGTGCTGAATCCGGTGCGCAGTTGTTGGAGCGTTTCCGTGATGTGACCGCGCAACGGCGCATCGCGCTGGCCGCGATACCGATTGACGAGTGGAACGCGCCGACGCAGACGCCGGCCGGGCCCGACAGTTACGGACGGTTCATGCGGATCCGGGCCTTCGACTGCTGGATGCACGAGCAGGACATCCGCGCAGCACTGGATCGCGAACCGAATGCTGCGCAGTTGTCCACGGCCGACGCGCGGATCTCCCTGGATGAGATGGCGGCGAGCATGAGCTTCGTGGTGGGAAAGAGGGGACAGGCGCCGGACGGCTCGCGGGTGCTGCTGCAGCTGACGGGGCCGCTGTCGCGGGAGATCCGCGTTGCCGTCGACGGCCGCGCGGCACTCGTCGAGGACTTCGGTGGCGCTGAGCCGACCACCGTCGTCACCCTCGACGGTCTGCAGTTCACCCGACTAGCCGGCGGGCGAGGCCTGGTGTCCTACCGGCCGGCGGATGTTGAGTACTCCGGGGATGCCGTGCTCGGGGCGCGGATTGTGCAGAACCTTGCGTACGTGATCTAGCGGGTATCGTCGTTTTATGACCCCATCCGATCGGAACACTGCCGACCGCCCTAGTCGGCTGTCGGCGGTTGCGGCCGCGATCGCAAACTCCGACGAAACCACCCGCGGTGATTGGCTTGCCGAATCGGAAATCTGGGCAGGAGCCGATCAGGATCTTGACCGCTAGCCGTAATCACAGCATCGGTCGGGTTTCTGCACGACTGATTGCCCGCTAGCGCAGTACCTCGCTCGGCACGTCGAAGCGTTCCTGATAGGGACGCACCTTCTCGCGGAGTTCCGCGGCGTCCAGGCCGGTGTCGGACCAGGTATACCGGTTGCCGCCGCCATCACCGGGGTGGGCTGAAAGATGTTCGCGCATCAGCGTTTCCGCTGTCGACGACAACTCCCGGCCGAGCTTTCCGTAGATCGTCCTGATCGTGGCGAACGGATCGCGCATGAAATCAGCGAACTGGACGTTGATGATCCGGCTGGCATCAACCGCTCCGTTATCGAACCACTGCAGTTCCCGGTTCAGACCGAGCACGATCTCACCGCTGCACTGCTCGGCGGATTCCGGGATGGTCGGGTTATCGCTCGCGAGCCGGCGAAGGTGACACATCAGTGCACTCGTCGAGCTCATCACCACCAGTGGATCGCGGTGGGTCTGGACCAGAAGCGCATCGGGATACTCGGCCAGTAGGTCGGTGAGCTGCCAGAGGTGTGCCGGGGTTTTCAGCAGCCACTGTCCGGGCACTCCGGACTGCAAGTGCTGCAGGAATCTTCGGTGGTACCGGTAGGCGGGGGAGTGGTCGGCCTCATGCATCAGCCAGCGCTGGTAATTCGGCAGCCGGTACTGCACGGTGAAGATCATGCTGCAGAAGGTGCCGGCGAAGATCCGCACGCACTCCTGTCCGACGCGCGCGTCCATCGGGTGGAACTTCATGAACCCCGGTATCAACTGCTCGGTCATCTCCAACTGGGACTGGGTGTCGTCAATACGCGGATCGGTGTAGTAGGTGTCGGGTTGCGGCACCGGGTAGGGGTGATCCACCTCCCAGGTCAGTGGTGCGCGCAGAGCAGGATCCTGAGCCAGTAGGTCGTAGAGAATCGTTGTGCCGGTGCGGGGCTGGCCGATGATGACGATGGGTCGCTCGATGCGTTGACCGGCGACCGCGGGATTTGCCTTGCGCCAGTGGGTGATCTGCAACCGGTTGCGCAGCGGCATGATCACGTCGGCGGCGGCGACCTCCACGCCGATGGGGGACAGATCAGCTTCGGCGACGAGATCGTCGACGAGTCGGGTGAGGTTCTCGCGCCAGCCGTCGTCGTCACCGAAGTCATCACTGTCGGCCAACTCGCAGGCCTGCTCGATCAAACGGTCCGGGTCGAGCCTTTCGGCGGCGTTGCTCATGAGAGTGCCTTTCCATCCAGTACGCGCACCGTGACATCAGGTGCCTGTGGGTTGTCCAGCCAGCGCAGGGTGACGAAACCCCTTGTGCGCCCTCCCGTATCGAGCCAGTGGCCGTGCCCGTGGTCGCGCGCTCCGATCGCCAGGCGCACCGTGCCGTCGGCCTCGGGCTCGATTCCGCGGTTGGTCACTGAACTGTGGCGCAGCAGCGGCTCCAGACATTCGTGCCAGATGTTCTCCAGCGTGACTGACCAGTAACGGGTTTCGGGCGGCCGGAACTGCAGGTGCAACGTCTGGTCGTCCTGCAGATCGAACATGCCGAGCATGTAGAGGTTGTCGGGTGTGGTGTTCTCCCCGCCCAGGCTTTCCGATCCCGAGGTGATCAGAATGTTCGGGGTCTCGAGCAGATCGGGTCGCACGGTGCGGTGCAGTGAGGTGAGTTTGACGATCGTCCAGCCCATCGCGGTCAGTTGATCGGCCAACAACTCGTCGGTCAACACCGGCGGCGGTGTGGGCGCGCCCAGGCGGGCGATCTGCAACGCGGCAGGGACTTGGGTATCCGGGTCGGCGATGTAATCGCGGATCACGATCGAGGAGGCGTCGGCGGGGATCTCGATCCACTGCGCGCCGGACAGTTCGGCGTCGTCGGGGCGGGTGGCGGCGAAGACGACGTTGAAGGCTCCGTCGGCGTCGAGCACCAGATCGCGGTCGCCGAGATAGTTGCTCATCCGCCGCGGGTTCATCCCGGTGCCGGCGAGGACCTGCAGTCCGAGGTAGGTCGAGGTGCCGCGGGTGCCGGTGAGCCGGTAGGCGCGATCCCCGGCGATCATGGCCAGCCAGTACGCGCCGTGCGGGTTGGGTCCGCCGACGAACCGGAACGGGGTGCACATGGCGACGAAGTGGGGGTGGTCGGGGTCGGTGTCGACCGTCAGTTCGGTGCATAGTGCCGTGACCCGGTTGAGCAGGCGAATGCCCTCGAGGAGTTCCCGCTCGTCACGGGCGTCGGCGGTGATCTGGGCGGTCAGATCGTCGAGGACTTTCCGGACGAAACCCCAGGCCTCCTGGGACTTCTCGCCGCGCACGTCCTGTGTCATGTCTGTCGGGCCTCGGTTCTGTCGGGTATGCCGGGTACACTAAGGCTTCCGGCCGGATTTCGGTCGGGGGTGCGAGGGGCTGATCGGTTTCGACTTCGCGCATCGAATCAAGAGAAGCGTGCCGGTGCAGGCAAATGACCACCGTAAGCGTCGTTGCAACCAATTAAGCGCCGATTCCAATCAGCGCGACTACGCCCTCGCTGCCTAAGCGACGGTGTGTCTGTCAGACCGGGAGCGCCCTCGGCCCGGACCCTGGCATCAGCTAGAGGGACAAACCGTTAAGTCCGGTCGCGGGATCTAACGGGACATCAAACAGCGACTGGGATCGTCATCCTGACTTGTTCGCGTGAGCAGGAGATCCAAGTAGAGACATAGCGAACTGCGCACGGAGAAGGCTTGAGGGAATGCCGTAGGACCCGGGTTCGATTCCCGGCAGCTCCACCGATATAGCAGCAGGCCAGGGCCACAAGCCCTGGCCTGTTCTGTGTCATGCCTCGACGTCGCGGAAGCGCTGCTGCGCCGCTTGGCGTGTGACACCCAGAACCATCCCGATCGTGCCCCAGCTTTCGCCGTTGGTACGGGCTTCGGCCACCGCGCGGCGCAAGTCGTCGGCCGCGACGTCGGTGGCGTCGGCGGCCTCGCGAACGTGTCGCAGATAGCGGCCGTCGCGCACCTTGACAGTGGGATCGGCGGGGTCGAGTTGGTCGAGCCATTGTTCGGCAGCGGTGGCCTTGTTGGCCTTGGTTGTCATAGTCATCACCTCACAGATAGTCATAGTTCTTTGGCTGCAGCAGGTTGACGTGGATGATTCGTCGGGGGTCGTCGGCCGGAATGACGACGACTTCCAGTAATCGCGCACCTAGATCGACGCCGATGATCAGCAGATGACCTTCGTAGTCGCCTTCCTGCTCGATCAGCCGGAACGGGTTGCGGATGACATGCAGCGCATCCGCGTCGGAGATTCCGTGTTCCGCATAGTGCTTGCGCGCGGACCCGGCGAACTCCACAACGACAATAATGGATTAACGTCAGGCGGTTGTCAATGCAGCCTTGACGGTCGTTTCCAGTGTTTGCAGTGAAAGAAGATTTGCGCGACGGCATTGCGTGTCTTGAACCCGGCCACTTCGAAGGCGGTATGAAGGGCGCGGTTGACGTCGCGCCGAAGACCTGAGCAGACCAAGTGGCACGCTGGATTACTGTCTGACGCCGCGCAGCAAATTACTCCGCGATTAGGTCCGACGCGGTAGGGCAGCGGTTCAGCCGAGGGCTTGCAGTCCGGTCGCGGCGGCCACGGCAGCGCCGGCGAAGTCACCGTCGCGAAGCTTCGGT
>JBAXIR010000081.1:0-12437 GCA_037138275.1 Mycobacteriaceae bacterium
AGCGCATCTTGAACTGCGGTGCGCGCTTCTCCTTGAACGCCATCGGGCCCTCCTTGGCGTCCTCGGAGAGGAACACCTCGATGCCGATCTTGGTGTCGATCTTGAATGCGTCGTTTTCGTGCATGCCCTCGGTCTCCCGGATTGAGCGCAGGATTGCCTGCACCGCGAGCGGGCCGTTGTTCGAGATCACCTCGGCGATCTCCAAAGCCTTGTCCAGTGCCTGGCCGTCGGGCACGACGTGACCGATGAGCCCCATCTCGAGAGCTTCGGTAGCCGTGATGTGTCGCCCGGTCAGAAGCAGTTCGCAGGCGATCGTGTACGGGATCTGGCGCACCAGGCGCACCGCTGAGCCGCCCATCGGGTAGAGACTCCACTTCGCCTCGGAGATACCGAACTTCGCGCTCTCGCCGGCCACCCGGATGTCGGTGCCCTGCAGGATCTCGGTGCCGCCGGCGATCGCCGGACCCTCGACTGCCGCGATCAGCGGCTTGGTCAGCCGACGACCCTTGAGCAGGCCGTCGATTCGCGACGGGTCGTAGCTGCCGTCTCTGAAGGAGTCGCCCGGCGGCGCCTTGGTAGCCGCCTTGAGGTCCATGCCCGCACAGAAGTAGCCGCCGGCGCCGGTGAGGACGCAGACCCGGATGTCGGGATCACTGTCGACGCGATCCCAGGCCTCGACCATGATGGAGAGCATCTCGCCGGAGAGGGCGTTGCGTGACTCCGGCCGGTTCATCGTCACGATGAGGGTGTGTCCGCGCTGTTCGATGAGGGCGTCGCTCACGGATGACTACCTTCCTGGCTGATGCACTTGTGGAGAACTGTAACAGGTTCTAGTTTGGGTCCGTGGCCCTGAATATTGCTGATCTTGCCGAGCACGCGATTGATGCCGTGCCTGACCGCGTCGCCCTGATTTGTGGCGACGACCAGATCACCTACGCCGAACTTGAGGATAGGGCGAACCGGTTCGCCCACTTCCTGATCGACCGCGGTGTGAAGAAGGACGAGAAGGTCGGCCTGTACTGCCGCAACCGGATCGAGATCGTCATCGCGATGCTGGGCATCGTCAAGGCCGGCGCGATCCTGGTCAACGTCAACTATCGCTACGTCGAGGGCGAATTGCGTTACCTGTTCGACAACTCCGACATGGTCGCACTGGTGCATGAACGCCAGTACTCCGAACGGGTCGCCAATGTTCTGCCGGATACCCCGAACGTCACGACGGTGCTGGTGATCGACGACGGCAGTTCAGTGTCCGAACAGACCTATCAGAGCTACGGCGGCGTTGAGTTCTACGAGGCGATCGCCAACAGTTCACCCGCGCGGGATTTCGGGGAACGCAGCGCCGACGACATCTACCTGCTCTACACCGGCGGCACCACCGGGTTCCCCAAGGGCGTGATGTGGCGTCACGAGGACATCTACCGGGTGCTCCTCGGCGGGACCGACTTCGCCACCGGAGAATTCGTCGCCGACGAATATGACCACGCCAGGCAGGCCGCTGCCGGCCCGCCGATGATCCGCTACCCGATACCGCCGATGATCCACGGTGCGACGCAGTCGGCCACCTGGATGGCATTGTTCTCCGGCCAGACCGCTGTGCTGGCACCGGAATTCGATGCTGACGAGGTCTGGCGCATGATCGAGAAGCACAAGGTGAATCTGCTGTTCTTCACCGGTGACGCGATGGGTCGTCCACTGCTGGATGCGCTCGAGAAGAGCAAACGTGATCTCTCGTCGCTCTTCCTGCTCGCCAGCACCGCGGCGTTGTTCTCGCCGAGTCTCAAGGAACGCTTCCTTGAACTGCTGCCCAACCGGGTGATCACCGATTCCATCGGTTCCTCGGAGACCGGATTCGGCGGCACCAGTGTGGTGGCCAAAGGCGCGACCCAGGCCGGCGGCCCCCGGGTCACCATCGACAAGAAGACCGTCGTGCTCGACGATGACGGCAACGAAGTGAAACCGGGTTCGGGTGTGCGCGGAATCCTGGCCAAGCGGGGCAACATCCCGGTCGGCTACTACAAGGACGAGAAGAAGACCGCCGAGACCTTCCGCACCATCAACGGTGTGCGCTATGCGATCCCGGGTGACTACGCCCAGGTCGAAGAAGACGGCACCGTGACGATGCTGGGCCGCGGTTCGGTATCGATCAACACCGGCGGCGAGAAGGTGTACCCCGAAGAGGTCGAGGCGGCGCTCAAAGGTCACCCGGATGTGTTCGACGCACTCGTTGTCGGAGTGCCCGACCCGCGATTCGGTCAGCACGTCGCGGCGGTGGTCGCGCCGCGCAAGGGCACCAACCCGACGCTGGCCGACTTGGATGCGTTCGTGCGCAAGGATATTGCCGGCTACAAGGTGCCGCGCAGTCTCTGGATCGTCGACGAGGTCAAGCGCTCACCGGCGGGAAAACCCGACTACAAGTGGGCCAGGGAACAGACCGAGGAACGCACCGCCGACCAGGTGCACAGCAAGCACGCCGGGCAGGCATGATGCGCACCGAACTGTGTACCCGCTTCGACATCGAATACCCGATCTTCGTCTTCACCCCGTCGGAGAAGGTGGCCGCCGCGGTCACCCGGGCCGGCGGCATGGGCGTACTCGGCGCCGTGCGGTTCAACCATCCCGACGAACTCGAGTCGGTGCTGTGCTGGATGGACAACAACACCGATGGCTTGCCCTACGGCGTGGACATCGTGATGCCGGCCACGGTGCCGACCGAAGGCAGCACGGTCGACATCGACAAATTGATCCCGCAGGCGCACCGCGACTTCGTGGCCAAGACGCTGGCCGACCTGGGGGTGCCACCACTGCCCGGTGAGCAGGCCGGCCGCGAAGGCGTCCTGGGCTGGCTGCATTCAGTCGCACGCTCACACGTCGATGTCGCGCTGGGTCACCGAATCAGCCTGATCGCCAATGCGCTCGGTTCACCGCCGGCCGACGTCCTGGCCCAGTCCCATGCCGCGGGCGTGCCGGTGGCCGCGCTGGCGGGATCGGCCAAACATGCTGTGCGCCATGCCGAGAACGGCGTGGACATCATCGTCGCGCAGGGCTACGAGGCCGGTGGGCATACCGGGGAGATCGCGTCGATGGTTCTGGTGCCCGAGGTGGTCGACGCGGTGGGTGTCACACCCGTCCTGGCCGCCGGCGGAATCGGCACCGGCAGACAGGTGGCGGCCGCACTTGCCCTGGGTGCCCAGGGTGTGTGGATGGGGTCGGCATTCCTGACCGCGGCTGAGTACGACCTCGGACCGCGGATCGGCGGCGGGCCCTCGGTGATTCAGGAAGCACTGCTGGCGGCAACCTCGGCAGACACGGTGCGTCGCAAGATTTTCTCCGGCAAGCCGGCCCGGTTGCTCAAGAGTCGCTGGACCGACGCGTGGGACGCCGAGGGTGCGCCGCAGGCGCTCCCGATGCCACTGCAGAACGTTCTCGTCAGCGAGGCACACCAGCGGATGAGTCAATCATCGGATCCCACGACGATCGCCATGCCGGTCGGCCAGATCGTCGGCCGGATGAATGAAATCCGGCCGGTTGCCGACATCATGGCCGAGTTGGTATCGGGATTCGACGAGGCGACGGTGCGACTCGACGGCATGCGGGAGCACTGAGGCCCTACAGTCAGACCGGTGAACGGCGCCCAGGCACTGCTGACCGCACTCGTCGACAACGGCGTACGGGTTTGCTTCGCCAACCCCGGAACCTCGGAGATGCACTTCGTCGCCGCATTGGACACCGTGCCCCAGATGCGCGGTGTCCTCACGCTGTTCGAGGGCGTGGCCACCGGAGCGGCCGACGGATACGCCCGGATCACCGATGAGCCCGCCGCGGTGCTCCTGCACCTGGGTCCAGGCCTGGGCAACGGACTGGCGAACCTGCACAACGCCCGGCGCGCGCACGTCCCGATGCTCGTGGTGATCGGCGACCACGCCACCTATCACAAGAAGTACGACGCGCCGCTGGAATCCGATATCGACTCGGTGGCCGGCACCGTCTCCGGGTGGCTGCGCCGCACCGCCGACGTGGCCGATGTCGCCACTGATGCCCTCGAGGCCGTCACCTCGGCACGCGCGAATCGGCATATCGCCTCGCTGATCCTGCCCGCTGACGTGTCCTGGACCGAGGGTGCCGAAGTGGCGAAAACCGTTGCAGCGCAATCACCGAGGCCCGCCGCAGACACCGCAGCGGTGGAGGCGGCGCTGCGATCCGGTGAACCGGCTGCGATCCTCATCGGCGGCGATGCCGCCCGGGCGGACGGCCTGGATGCGGCGGCACGCCTAGCCCAAACCGTCGGCGCGACGCTGTTCTGCGAGACGTTCCCAGCCCGCCTGGAACGTGGTGCAGGACTACCGGCCGTCGACCGGATCGCCTACCTCGCCGAGGCTGCCACCGCGCAACTGGCCGGCATCCGACATCTCATCCTGGCCGGAGCGCCGTCGCCGGTGTCGTTCTTCGCCTACCCCGGGAAGGCCAGCGATCTCGTGCCGGAAGGGTGCGCGGTGCACACACTGCACGGGCCGGTCGGCGCGGCGAAAGCCCTTACCGCACTGGCAGATCGGATCGCGCCCGATGCGGTTGCCGCCACGGCCACGCTGTCCCGGCCGGCGATGCCGTCGGGTCCGCTGACGGCGCAGACCGCAGCGGATGTGATCGGCGCCCTGCTGCCGGATCGGTCGATTGTCGTCGACGAAGCCAATACATCGGGATTTCTGCTGCCGCAGGCCACCGCGGGTGCCCCGGCGCACGACTGGTTGACGTTGACGGGCGGGGCTATCGGTTACGCGCTGCCAGTGGCGCTGGGTGCGGCGATCGCGGCACCGGAGCGGCCGGTGTTGTGCCTGGAATCCGACGGTTCGGCGATGTACACCATCTCAGCGCTATGGAGTCATGCCCGCGAGGGCCTCGACATCACCACCGTGGTCTTCGCCAACCATGCCTACGACATCCTCCGGATGGAACTGCAACGGGTCGGCGCGCAGAGTGACGGTCAGCGGCCAGGACCCGCGGCGGAGTCCCTACTCGACTTAACCTCGCCCACATTGGATTTCGTCCACATCGCCGAAGGAATGGGCGTCCCGGCCCGCCGGGCTACCACCGCCGAAGACCTTGCCGCTGCGTTGCGGTGGGCGTTCGGCGAACCCGGTCCGCACCTGATCGAAGCAGCCATGCCGTTGATGGGCGGTTAGCGCGGTATCTCGAACACCGGGTCGTCGCAGTCCAGCGCCTCGGCCGCGAGGTGGCGTTTGATGATCTTGAATGTTTCGGTCCGGGGCAGTGCGATGCTCACCCGCACGAATGACGGCCACTGTTTAGGCCCGAGATCGGTCTGCCGGGACAGGAACTCCCGGAAATCGGCGGCATCGAACGCGGCGATGTCGGGCAGCACCAGTGCCGCCATCACCCGGTCGCCCACGGACGGATCCGGAATCCCATACACCACTGCCTCGGTGACACCCGGGTAGCGCATCAGCACTCGCTCAATCGGCGCGGTGCCGAGGTTCTCGCCGTCCACCCGCATCCAGTCACCGAGTCGGCCGGCGAAATACAGATAGCCGGCATCGTCGCGGTAGGCGAGGTCCCCGCTGTGGTAGGCACCGCCCACCATCCGCTGTGCCTCGGCGTCGGGATCCCTGTAGTAGCCGCGGAACTGTCCAGTGCCGGCGATATTCACCAGTTCGCCGACCACGCCCGGCGGGCAGGGTTCCCCGGTGGCGACATCGAGGATCGCAAGATCGTCCGTGATCGGGCCCAGCGAGTTTTCCGGGGTGTCGGGTGTCCGTCCGATCGACACCCCGCCCTCGGTGGAGCCGAACCCGTCGACGACGGTGACACCGAACCGCTCGGCGAAGCGACTCAGATCCCGCGGTGCGCCCTCGTTGCCGTACATGACCCGAAGCGGGTTGTCGGCATCGTCTTCCCTGGGTGGTGTGGCCAGGATGTAGGACATCGGCTTTCCGACGTAGTTGGCGTAGGTGGCGCCGAACCGGCGAACATCAGCGATGAACTGCGACGCGGAGAATTTGCGTCGCAACGCAATCGACGCTCCCGCCGCCACCGCCGGTGCCCAGCCCGCCATCACGGCATTGGAGTGGAACAGTGGCATCGACAGGTAGCAGGTGTCCGCGTGCCCCAACCCGAAACGGTCTGCCAGCATCACCCCGGGCCCGGCCACCTTCTCGTGCGTGCAGCGGACCGCTTTGGGGTCACCGCTGGTGCCGGAGGTGAAGATCAGCATGAACAGATCGTCGAATGCGCAGTCGGCGAACGTGATCGGTGAGCCGCGGAACCCCGCCAACTCCTCGGACCAGGCAGCCGATGCCACATCGAGTATCGCCGCGTCCTCGGGTGCGAATCCGGCGCCGTAGGAAGCTGGGTCGCTGTCGGTGAGTACCAGTTGGCAGTCGGCGTGGGTGATGTCTCGGCGTAGCGCCGCACCGCGTCGGGTCGGGTTCAGTCCGACCGGCACCACGCCGCCCAGGCCGGCCGCCACCAGCACGGCGGAGAACAGCGGAGTGTTACCCAGTAGGACCCCGACGTGTGGCGGCTTGTCGGGGTCCAGCCGGGACCGCAGCATGGCGGCGATATCAGCGGCATCCTGCACGTGCTGGCGCCACGTCGAGTAGGAACCGTCGTCGGCATGGATGCCACGATCGTCGACCTCGGCCAGGTTCACCAGGAGTCCGGTGACCGTCGGCGCGGCCGGCACTGATTCAGGCAGGGGTGTCGGCCAGGTCGCGGCCGATGATGAGCAACTGCGACGTCGCCCCGCCGAGGGCGAACTCAGTCTGCTTGGCCGTGATGAAGTACCTGTGCACCTGATGGTCGGTGTCGATTCCCACGCCGCCGTGGACGTGCACGGTGGTGTGCGCCACGCGATGGCCGGCCTCGGCCGCCCAGAAGGCCGCCGTGGCGACCTCGTTGTCGGCGGGGAGATCCTCCGACAGCCGCCACGACGCCTGCTCCAACGTCAGCCGAAGACCCTTGATGTCGATGTAGTCATCGGCCAGTCGCTGCGAGACCGCCTGGAAGCTTCCGATCGGGCGATCGAACTGCTCACGGGTGCGGGCGTACTCGGCGGTTAACTCCAGCGATCGCTCCAGCACCCCGAGTTGGTAGGCGGTCAGGCCGACGGCGCGACGGGTCAGCAGCCAGGCCAGCGCATCACCGTCACCGACCACCCGGTCGGCGCCTACTTCAACTCCGGCCAGGTCAACCTCAGCTGAACTGCCATGCCCGGTGGTCTCCAGCGACGTGACTGAGACGCCCGGATCGTTGGCTGCAACCAGGAAAACCTTTGTGCCGGAATTGGTTTCGGCCGCAACGATGAACGCGTCGGCAATCGGGCCGAACGGTACCTGGGTGCGGGTGCCGGTCAGCCGGAAGCCGGCGCCCGCGGCGGTGGCCTGCACCGGTCCCTGGCCCAGTTCGCCGTCCAGGGCGACGGTCAGGATCTTCGCACCGGCGACGGCCGGGGCCGCCCATTCTTTGTGCAGTGCGGGCGATCCGAACCGGGCCAGCACTCCGGCGGCCAGCACCACCGATTCCAGGTATGGCACCGCGGCCACCTGACGTCCCAATGGGGTGAGGATGGCGGTCTGCTCCAGGATGCCGAATCCACCTCCGCCCACCGATTCCGGTGCCGCAGTGCTGAGGATGTCGGCGTCGATCAGCTTGCTCCACAGCGTCTTGTCGAACCGCTGATCGAGTTCGTCGAGCGTGCGCTGGTGCTGCGGTGTGCACACCGAGTCGACGATGGTGGCGACCAGACCGGAAAGATCTTGCGCAGCCTCTGTTCGGGTGAAATCCATGTCGATCCTTTGTGGTCGGGTCGATCAGCGGTTGACGCGGGGCAGGCCGAGAGCGGCCATGCCGATGATGTCGCGCTGCACCTCGTTGGTACCGCCGCCGAAGGTGAGGATCAGCGACGAGCGGTGCATGCGCTCGACCCGTCCGCGCAGCAGTGCTCCTGGCGAATCCTGGCGCAGCGTTGCCGACGGCCCCAGGATCTCCATCAGTAGCCGGTAGGCCTCGGTGGCCATCTCGGTGCCGAACACCTTGGCCGCCGAGGCGTCCGCGGGCGACGGTGCCACGTCATCGGCCGAGGCGAGTTCCCAGTTGAAGAGCTTGAGGTACTCAGCATTGGCATGCACGCGGGCCAGGTTCAGCTGCACCCACTGGGAGTCGATCAACCGTTCACCACGGGCGTCCTTGGTGTTCTGCGCCCACTCCCGAACCTGGTTGAGTGCGGTGAAGATCGGCTGTGCGGAGACCAGCGCGACGCGCTCGTGATTGAGCTGGTTGGTGACCAGCTTCCAGCCGGCGTTCTCCTCACCGACCCGGTTGGCGACCGGGACTCGCACGTCCTGGTAATAGGTGGCGCTGGTGGTGGTGCCGGCCATCGTTCGCACCGGCGTCCAGGAGAAGCCCTCGGCCGAGGTCGGAACGATCAGCACCGAGATGCCGCGGTGTTTCTTGGCTTCGGTGTTGGTGCGCACCGCCAGCCACACGTAGTCGGCGTACTGGATCAGGCTCGTCCACATCTTCTGGCCGTTGATCACGTAGTCCTCGCCATCGCGGACTGCTGTCGTACGAAGCGCGGCCAGATCGGTGCCGGCGCCGGGCTCGGAGTAGCCGATCGCGAAGTGCAACTCCCCGGCGGCGATCTTGGGCAGGAAGAACTTTCGCTGCTCCTCGGTGCCGAAGGCCATGATCGTCGGCGCCACGCTGTTGATCGTCAGGAATGGAACCGGCGCGCCTGCGACGGCAGCCTCGTCGGTGAAGATCAGCTGGTCCATGGTGGACCGGGCTTGGCCGCCGTACTGGGTGGGCCAGCCCAGTGCCAGCCAGCCGTCGCGTCCCATCTGCGCGACGGTCTCCCGGTAGACGTCTCCGGTGCCATATTCGCCGCCGGTCGCCATCAGCGCTTCCCGGCGCTCGGGCGTGACCAGCTGGGAAAAGTAGGATCGCAGCTCGCGACGAAGCTCGTCCTGCTCGGGGGTGTAACTGATCCGCATCCGTCTGACCTCCGGTTCGGTGGGGTCGTCGGCAACCCGCCGACACCCTTGGTTGTAACACGTTCTAGTCTGACTTTCCAGCGCCGTCTGGACTGGCGGCCGGCTGAGCCGGTCGTATGGTGGTGCTGCGGACAGCCGGGGACCCCCGGCGGGGCTCTTAGGAGGTTGTGATGAGAATAGTCGTCGACCGCGACCGCTGTGAAGGAAATGCGGTCTGCGTGGGAATCGCCCCCGAGTTGTTCGAACTCGACGCCGAGGACTACGTGATGATCACGGTTGATCCCATTCCCGCCGACCAGGAGGCACTGGCCGATCAGGCCATCGCCGAGTGTCCGCGCGCCGCGCTGACCCGCAAGGACTAGAGGTATTCATAAAGTTGACCGCACATGAGCAACTGACCGATCTGTCCGGACGTGTCGCGGTGGTGACCGGTGCGGCCGCGGGACTGGGGCGCGCCGAGGCCATCGGACTTGCCCGTTCCGGCGCCACCGTCGTCATCAACGATATGGCCCAAGCACTGGATGCCTCCGACGTTCTCGATGAGATCAGCGATCTCGGCGGCAAGGCCGTTGCGGTAGTCGGCGATATCAGCGCGCGTTCCACCGCTGATGAGTTGGTCGCCTGTGCCGACGGTCTGGGTGGACTCAGCATTGTGGTCAACAACGCCGGTATCACCCGCGACCGGATGTTGTTCAACATGACCGACGAGGACTGGGATGCGGTGATTGCCGTGCACCTGCGCGGTCATTTCCTGCTCACCCGCAATGCCGCCACGTACTGGCGCGGCAAGGCCAAGGACTCGGGCGGTGCGGTGTACGGCCGGATCATCAACACCTCCTCGGAGGCAGGCCTGATGGGGCCGGTCGGGCAGGCCAACTACGGCGCTGCCAAAGCCGGAATCACCGCGCTTACCCTGACTGCCGCCCGGGCGCTTGGGCGGTATGGCGTATGCGCCAACGCCATCTGCCCGCGGGCGCGCACCGCGATGACGGCCGAAGTCTTCGGTGCGGCACCGGAATTGGCAGCCGGAGAGATCGACCCACTGTCACCCGAACATGTGGTCAGCCTGGTGCGCTTCCTGGCCTCACCGGAAGCCGCCGCCGTCAATGGGCAGGTGTTCGTCGTTTACGGCCCGACGGTGGCCCTGGTGGCTGCCCCGACGACCGAGCACCTCTTCCATGCCGACGGCGCGGCCTGGGATCCGGC
The DNA here is from genome assembly GCA_037138275.1 of Mycobacteriaceae bacterium. Classification (GTDB taxonomy): domain Bacteria; phylum Actinomycetota; class Actinomycetes; order Mycobacteriales; family Mycobacteriaceae; genus Mycobacterium. The sequence continues at coordinate 10,215 of JBAXIR010000081.1, forward strand.
GGCGCTGAGCGCTTCCGTGCGGGACTACTTCACCGATCGCGACCCGGAGTTGACCTTCGGCGCGAGGGATTTGATGGCGGACTAGTCCTTCTTGGTGTCCGCCAGGGCGTCGAGGAATGAGCGTGCCCAGCGGTCCAGGTCGTGGGCCAGTACCTGACGTCGCAAGGCGCGCATCCGACGCCGGCCCTCCTCGGGTGTCTGGTTGAGCGCGGCTTCGATGGCGTCCTTGACGCCCTCCGGATCATGCGGGTTGGTCAGGTAGGCCTGACGCAATTCGGCTGCCGCACCGGTGAATTCGCTGAGCACCAGGGCACCGCCGAGATCGCTACGGCAGGCGACATACTCCTTGGCGACCAGGTTCATGCCGTCGCGCAACGCGGTGACCAGCATGACGTCGCTGGCGACGAAGAAGGCGATCAGTTCGTCGCGGGGGACCGCACGGTGCAGGTAGTGCACCACCGCGTGACCGACCTCGCCGTACTCGCCGTTAATATGGCCGACCTGTTGCTCGACGTCATTGCGCAGGGTTCGGTAACTGTCCACCCGTTCCCGGCTCGGTGTCGCCAACTGCACCAGTACCGTGTCCGCACGCCCGGCCCTGCCTTCGGCGAGCAACTCCGAGAACGCTTCGAGGCGAACCTCGATGCCCTTGGTGTAGTCGAGTCGGTCTACCCCGAGCAGTACTTTACGTGGGTTGCCCAACTCTGCGCGGATCTCCTTGGCGCGCTTACGGATTGCCCGCTCGCGAGCTTTGCGGTCGAGTTCGGCGGAGTCGATGGAGATGGGGAATGCGCCGACCTTGACTTTGCGGGATCCGAGATTGACCTCGCCGAAGCGGGACCGCACCCCGATCGAGGCGCGTGAGGTCTCGGCTCCCGCTAGGCGCCGCGAAAGGAGCAGGAAGTTCTGTGCGCCGCCGGCCAGGTGGAACCCGACCAGATCGGCGCCCAGCAGACCATCGATGATCTCGGCACGCCACGGAATTTGCATGAAGATCTCGACCGGAGGGAAGGGGATGTGCATGAAGAAGCCGATTGTCAGGTCCGGCCGAAGGGTGCGGAGCATTTTCGGTACCAGTTGCAACTGGTAGTCCTGCACCCACACGGTGGCACCTTCGGCGGCCGCTCGTGACGTCGCTTCGGCGAAGCGCCGGTTGACGTCGACGTAGCGGTCCCACCACTGGCGCTCATAGATCGGCTTGACGATCAGGTCGTGGTAGAGCGGCCACAGGGTGGCGTTGGAGAAGCCCTCGTAGTACTCCTCGACGTCCTCGGCGCTCAGTCGGACCGGGAAGAGTTGCAGATCGTTCTCGACGATCGGATCCTCGTCGCCATCGACAACGCCGGGCCAGCCGATCCAGGCCCCGCGGTTGCGTCGCAGCAGCGGCTCAAGAGCGGTCACCAAACCGCCAGGACTGCGTTTCCAGACGACGGTTCCGTCGGGTTGCCGTTCCATGTCGATGGGTAGCCGATTGGCCACCACCACGAAGTCGGAGGTTCCGGACCCTACGGTTCCGGCGTCTCCGGATGCCATTAGGCCTCGAGCTTGGACGGTCCAATACCGAGCATCGACAGGAACACCCGGCACTCGTCGGCGTCGGTGGCGTAAGCGGCTACCACGCGCCTGGCCTGGCGCGCTGTGCTGTCGGCCAACGGCTCAACGTCGTCGATATCGGCGGATTCGGTTTTTGCGGGCATGGCTTAACTCTAAGCCACGCCGGGGGGCCCGGCTGCCAGGTCCCGCCGCCAGGGCATCCTCGTGATCCGCCGACATTGCCACGGGCGTTTCAACCGATACTAGTGTGATCTCTCGTTCCAGCCTCACCTGCGCTTCATCACGTGGTCGTGACCGGCTCGCCGAGTAACCGAAGGAGTACTGCATGCAACTCTCGTTCACCGACCGGACCTACCTGGTCACCGGCGGCGGAAGCGGTATCGGCAAGGGCGTGGCCGCCGGCCTGGCCGCCTCCGGCGCGAAAGTGATGATCATCGGCCGCAACGCCGAACGACTGACCGCGGCCGCCGCAGAGATCAAGACCGAGGCCCAGTCCGGTGATGTCGTGGCCCACCCGGCTGACGTCACCGACGAGGATCAGGTCGCCGGTGCCGTCGCCGCGGCGACGGCCTGGAATGGACGCCTGCACGGCGTGGTGCACTGCGCGGGCGGATCGGAGACCATCGGCCCGGTCACGCAGATTGATTCCGAGGCCTGGCGGCGGACCGT
>JBAXIR010000082.1:0-12224 GCA_037138275.1 Mycobacteriaceae bacterium
TCCATCAAGTTTGAGTCCAGCGGGTTCTTCATATTGCCGAGCTCAACCAGGATCGACGGGTACTGCGCCAGGTTGAGCCCGGCGATATCGGCGCGGGGATTGAGGCCATCGCTGCCGATGTAAGTCGACGGCGGGATGCCCGAGTTGGACAGCTGATCACGCATCATCCGGGCGAATTGAATCGACGGGCCGGCCTGGGCGGCATTCAGCGGCGGGCTGGAGTAGAGAATGTGGAACCCGCGTCCGGTAGCGGGGCCGCCGTCACCGTGGATCGACACCACCGCATTGGGCGCCAGCGCATTGGCCATCGCGGCACGCTCGTCTACGCACGGACCCACAGCGTCGTCGTTGCCGCGCGACATTGCGGTGCGCACACCCATCGCGGTCAGGGCGGCCCGGATCCGCAGCGTGGTGTCCCACGTGAACGTGTGCTCGGCGTAGCCGCTCTCGGTGTTGGTGCCGCTGGCCTGGCAGTCCTTGGTGCCGCCGCGGCCGGTGGGTACCTGGCGGGTCATGGACGCGTCATTGGCACCGTTGTGGCCTGGATCCAGGAACACGATCATGCCCGCGACGCTGCCCGGCACGGCGTGGCTTGCTGGTGCCGTCAGCGAGGATGCGGCGAGTAGCAGTGCGGTGGATGTTGCGGCCACGACACGCATAGGGGGGAACTTCAGCACGGGCGTCACGGTAATCCTCCGGCGTCTAGGCTGGAAAGTCAGCGGCGGCCTGAACGCCAGGCTGCAACGTAGTCGAGACCGAGATGCAAGGAGACCGTCATGCAACCCGGCATAAACCCCGGCGACCCCGGTGATTTGGGGGCTTTCGGCAGTCAGGCTCAGCAGGCTCAGCAGGCGCAGCAAGCCCAGCAGGCTCTGGGCAATCTTCAGGCGGCGCTGGCCCAGGCCCAGCACATGCAGCAGCACCTGCTCGTGGCCCAGCAGCAGATCGCCGAAACCGAGGTGCAGGGCCAGGCCGGCGGCGGGTTGGTCGAGGTCACGCTCAACGGCCAGGGCAAGGTGGTTGCGGTGCGCATCGACCCGAGCGTCGTCGACCCCAATGACGTGGAGACGCTGCAGGACTTGGTCATCGGAGCACTCGATGACGCCGCAGAGAACATGCGTGACACGGTGAAGACGATCCTCGGACCACTGGCGGCAGCCACCGGGCAACAGCTGCCGGGGTCCTGACTTGTTGCGTCATGTTTGAGGGTCCCGTCCAGGATCTCATCGACGAGTTCGGCAAGCTGCCGGGCATCGGGCCGAAGAGCGCGCAACGGATCGCCTTCCACCTGCTCTCGGTCGAACCGCCGGATATCGACCGGCTCACCGCGGTGTTGTCACGGGTACGCGATGGTGTGCAGTTCTGCGAGGTGTGCGGCAACGTCTCGGAAGCCGAGCGGTGCCGGATCTGCGCCGACTCGCGCCGCGACGGTACCCAGGTGTGTGTCGTCGAGGAACCCAAGGATGTGCAGGCCGTCGAGCGCACCCGGGAGTTCCGTGGCCGCTACCACGTCCTCGGTGGAGCACTGGACCCGCTGTCCGGAATCGGCCCGGACCAATTGCGAATCCGCCAGTTGCTCAACCGGATTGGCGAACGGGTCGACGGAGTCGACATCACCGAGGTGATCATCGCGACCGACCCCAACACCGAGGGCGAGGCCACAGCCACCTATCTTCTGCGCATCCTGCGCGACATCCCGGGTCTGACCGTCAGCCGCATTGCGTCCGGGCTGCCGATGGGCGGTGACCTCGAGTTCGCTGACGAATTGACATTGGGCCGTGCGCTCGCCGGCCGCCGCGCGATGGTTTGACCGGATCAGACCACTGTCTTTCGCTCCACGGGGCGGTGGGTCGTAATAGTGTTCAACAGATGTACCTCACAGAGATTGTGATGAAGCGAGGGGTACGCGTCGCGCCGGGGGCGCGGTGGCTGTGGGTCGGCGTCCTCACCGCCGCACTCGGTGGGACTGCGTTGATTGGCGGCGCCGGCGATGCCGCGGCTGCCCCCCGACCTGATGGATCGGATGTATCCGCCGCGACTGAAGCTGCCGGAACTTCGGTATCCCCCGCGGCCCACGGCGCAAGGGCCACACCGGCGCGCCCGGCACCGTCGGTGAATCGGGTCAACCGGGCGCTGGCAGGAGAAGCGGCCAGGCCTGCCGCACTGCACCGGTCGGCCGCGCTGCGGCGCGCGCTGTCGATGACTGTCGCGACGGCTGCGACCGGAACCGATTCGTTTCCAACGGGTCTCACCGCCGTCTTCGCCCCGGGCCCGATACGGTCCGCCATTCTTGCGGTGCAGGCCCTCACGTACGGCTATCCGCTGCTCGAGTTCGAGAGATTCAGGTCCGAGACGCCGGGACTGAACATCATCAGATCCCAGACCGGTTTCGCGGCACCGGACGTGGTGCCCATCTGGCGCCCTAACACCGATACCCTCTACTCCCGCGCGACACTGGATCTGAGTGGCGGGCCGGTGGTGTTGTCCATCCCAGACATGGGAGACCGCTACTTCAGCTTTCAACTCAACGACCCCTATACCAACGCGATCTCCTACATCGGCACCCGCACAACGGGTTCCGGTCCCGGCCGGTACGCCATCACCTGGGACGGCGGACCCCAGGTCGCCGTCGAGGGCGCCCAAACGGTGACCGTGCCCTACCGCAACATCGTGCTACTCGGTCGCACACTCGCCGGCGACGCGGCCGACCAGCGGCAGGCCATCGCACTGATGGATCAGTACAGCCTGACGCCCTCCGGCCCCACCGGCAGCCCGCCTCCCCAGACCCCGATGCCCTCCGGACTGGCCATGCTGGACGCGATCAGCGCCGCCATGGAACTCAACCCGCCGCCGGGAAGCGATGCCGCTGTATTGCAGGCGATCGCGCGGATCGGCGTCGGCCCGGGGCTGCGGGTCGCCGATTCCGGCCTTGGTCCGTTGGCGAGAATCGCCGTGGATTTGGCCGTGCGCGCCGGGTTTGCGGCGGCTTCGTTTCGGACGGCGAGCAACCAGTACCTGGCGGCTCTCGGGAATCACGGGTGGGCGGCACCGCCATCCGCGATCGGCAACTACGGCACCGACTACAAGTTGCGCGCCGGGGTGTTCTTCGTAGGGCCCTGGGCGAACATTCGTGACGAGGCCATCTATCTCGGCGGTCTGCTTGATCAAACCCTGCGCCCCTTGAATGGGTGCAACAGCTACCAGATCTACTTCGCGCCAGGACAAGAACCGCCGACTGACGCGTTCTGGTCAGTCACCGTCTATGACCCCGATGGCAGCCTGGTGGCCAATCCGATCAACCGTTACAGCGTGAGCAGCAGCCGACCCGACGAGTTGGTGCGTAGGCCGGATGGTTCAGTCGTGATCGTCCTGTCCCGGGACGATCCAGGCGACACCACTGTTAATTGGCTGCCGGTTCCCCGCGGCAGCTTCAGCGCCTACATGCGGCTGTACCTGCCACATGAGCCAGCACTGGACGGTCGTTGGCAGCCGCCGCCCATCGCTCGGCTCTAGTCACCGTCGGCGACCTTGAATTCGCCGACGAACTGACCCTGGGCCGGGCACTGTCCGGGCGCCGCGCGATGGTCTTAGTGGCGCTTAGCTGGCCAGGGATGTCTGCGCGGCCACGATGCCGTTGACGGCGGCGTGGCCTGCAGCGCCGAACGAGGTCACGACCCGCTCAACCCCGCTAAAGTGGCGTTGATGGTGTTTGCTGAGGTACAGTCCGGCGACCGTAGTCAATTGTGGTTAATTAGCTTGACCGTGTTCGCACCGAAGCCGCAGACCACCGATGTAAGGACAATTATGACCTCGCCCACTACCCCCGCCCGCCGTACCGCCATCGCCGCAGTCGCCGCGGGTGTGTGCGCAGCAGCCCTGGCCGGAACTGGCCTGGGCACGGCACCCGCCGCCAACGCCACCTGCGCCTCAATTTTCGGCATCGGTAACGGGGGCGGCTGCACCAGCTCAATCTTTGGCGCTGCGATCGCCATCGGCGACGGCGCTACCGCCAATGCCGACGGACTTTTCGGGGCGGCCATCGCGCTGGGAACCAACTCGGCCGCCCAGACCGGCGACGCGTTCACCTTCGCGACCGCATTCGGTGACGCGGCGACTGCCTCGGCGACTGGGTTGTTCGGTATCGCCACCCAGGTGGGCAGCAACGGCTCCGCGACGACGCAGGGTTCCGGAACTTTAGGCAATCTCGGGCTCAACATCGCTCTCAACCTGGGCAGCGCCGACGACATCAGTAACAATACCGTCACCGCGGCGGGGATCGGCAATCTGGCCGCGAACCTCTTCGGGCGGGCCAGTTCGGCTGGATCGCACGCGGTCAATTCGCAGGGGACGCTGGACATCGCCCTCAATGTGGGCGGTGACAACAACACGGTGTTCTCCGGCACCGGCTTTCTCAATCGGTCGATCAACATCTTCGGCAGCGGCAACACCGTGAGAGGGGAGGGCGGCCTCGGCAACTCAGCACGCAACTTCTTCGGCAACGGGAACACTGCGACAACGGACGTCGGTAACGCCAACACCGCCACCATCCTCCTCGGCAGCGACAACACAGTCACCCTCACGTCGGGCGCCGGCAACATCGGCACCTCTCTCCTCGGCAATATCAACACGGTCACGGTCACCGGCGGCACCCTGGGCGGCGCCCGGAACTGGTTGGGCAGCGACAACCTAGTGGTGACCGTCGGCGGTTTGCAGAACACCGCCAGCAACTTCGGCGGCTCCGGCAACGCGTTGGGTGCCACCGGCTCCAACAGCAACAACGCCGTCAACATCCTCGGTCGCCAGAACATTTTGACGTCGGGAGGCGTGGGCGCTAACGGCAACCTGGCGCTCACTCTCGGCGGTACCAACAACGCCGTGACCGGAGGTGCGGCATCCGGCATCCGCACCGCGGGATTCGGCATCTTCGGCTCCGGCAACACGGTGACAGCAGGGCCGGGCCCCTTCGCCCTCGCGGGGTCGATTTTCCAGACCGACCAGACCGTCACCCAGGTGGGAACGGGCATCGCCATCAACCAAAACCGCATCGGCGGCGCTGCCGCCCTACGCACCAGCCGGGCGGCCGCTCGCACGGCGCCGTCCACCCCAGCGCGGAAGTCGGCCGCCGCCCGCACCACGACGAAGTAGCACCGACGCCGCGTCACATCCGGCGGGGGGCAGCCAGACGCTCCCGACGCAACCGATCGACCTCGGGCAATTCCAGGGGCGCAAGCGGACCGACTGCGCGGGACAGCAGTAGGTCGGCCAGTGCAGGATTGCGGGCCAGGCACGGCCCGTGCAGATAGGTGGCCACCACGCTGCCCTGAACCGCACCGTCGAACCCGTCGCCCATGCGATTGCCGGCACCCTTGACCACCGCCGCCAGGGGACGGGCATGAGGACCCAGAACCGTTCCGCCACGGTGGTTTTCGAATCCGGTCAGTGGCTCAGTCAGCCCGTCGATCAACGGCGTGGCGACCACCTCACCGATCGTGCGCTCCGGCTGGGGGGAGGTAGTCACATCCAGCAGTCCCACGCCCTCGACCCGTTCACCGGCAGAGGTTTCGTACCAGTGCCCCAGCACCTGGATCGCCGCGCAGATCGCCAGCACCGATGCTCCTCGGGCGGTGGCGCGCTGCAGGCCCTGATGGCGCACCAGGTGTGCGGTGGCAAGTCGCTGGGCGTAATCCTCGGCACCGCCGAGGGTGTAGAGGTCCAGCGAATCCGGCACCGGGTCCTTCAGGGTGATCTCGATGATCTCGGCGGCGATCCCGCGGAGCAACAACCGCTGCTGCAGCACGACGGCATTACCGCCATCGCCGTAGGTGCCCATCACATCGGGTAGCACCAGGCCGATCCGCACCGTGGATTCGCTCACCCGGAGCGCTCCACGGCCCGTTGCAACTGCAGGAACGCGGTGTAGTTGGCCACGACCTCGACATGACCGGGTGGGCAGGAGGCGATGGCCTCGACGGTGTCGTGAACCAGGGTGTGTTCCACTCCGGCGTAACCCAGTCGAACCGCCAGATCGGTTCCTCGCTCACCCGAGGCCACCACCGTCGTGGGGGCGAAATGCTCAAACCGCACATCCCACAACCACGACAGGTCCTCACCGTCGGGAACCTGACCGTTGACCGAAATCACCACTCCCGCGGCGGTCTTATCCACCATCGACAGCGCCTCCTGCCACCCCGCCGGGTTCTTGGCCAGCAGCATCCGGGCGGTGTGGTTCCCGATCTGGACCGTCCGGTACCGGCCGGCCACCTCGTCGACACCCGATACCGCCGCGACCGCCGCCGTCGGGTCGGCGCCCATGGTCACCGCTGCCGCCACTGCCTGCGCGGCGTTACCGCGGTTCACCGTCCCCGGCAGCGACAGCCGCATCGGCAGCGCCAAACCATTAGGGCCATAAAGCTTTTCGGTGTCGTACCACCACTGCGGCGTGGGCCGCTCGAATTCGGCTCCACTGGAGCGCCAATGCCGGCCTTCACGCACGATCACCTCGCCGCTGCGCGGACAACTCACCGAATCGCCCGCCCAGCCGCCACCGGCAGCGACCCACACCACATTCGGACAGTCGTAGGCCGCCGAGGTCATCAACACGTCATCGCAGTTGGCCACCACGACGGCGTCCCGATGACGGGACAGTCCGGTACGCAGGGTGCGTTCGATGTGGTTGATCTCGCCCACCCGATCGAGTTGGTCACGGGAGAGGTTCAGCAACACGATGACGGCCGGGAGAACCGCATCCGAGACATGCGGGACGTGCATCTCATCGACCTCGAGTGCGGCCAGTGGGGCATCGCGATCGGCAGCCAGTGCGGCGACGAGTCCGGCATCCATGTTGGCGCCCTCGCTGTTGGTCGCCACCGAACCCATGGTCGACAGGGCCGCTGCCACCATCCGGGTGGTGGTGGATTTCCCGTTGGTGCCGGTGACGACCAGGCTGCGCCGTCCGCTTCCCAGTTGTTCCAGGATCGAGCGATCAAGGGTCATCGCCACAAGGCCGCCGATCATCGCGCCCGCGCCACGGCCGGTCAACCGGGAGGCCCAGCGCGCCGTCGAGCCGAGGGCCAGCGCGGCCCGTCCGCGCACTGTCATCGTCGGCTTGGACATCGCAGGTGAGTTTATGCCGACTTGCGGTTTTAAAAAATCACGCCACGACGGGCCCGACACGGATCCGATGTGCCCGTCGCTGTCGGGGGCGCATGCCATTGTGAGGGTTGTGAACCACACCTGGGGCCGGCCGGCACGCGAGGCCAACGACGGCTGGGTTGTCGTCGACGTCGAGACCTCGGGCTTCCGGCCACGCCAGGCCCGGGTCCTCAGCGTGGCAGCCCTGGCTCTGGACCCGGCGGGCAACGTCGAGCGCTCGGTGGTCAGCCTGCTCAATCCGGGCGTGGATCCGGGCCCGACGCATGTGCACGGCCTGACCTCGGAAATGCTTGAGGATCAGCCGAGGTTCGCCGACATCGCGGACGATCTCGCCGAGTTGATGCACGGTCGTACCCTGGTAGCCCACAATGCCGCCTTCGACTACTCCTTCCTGACTGCCGAAGCCGAGCTGGCACAGACCGTGCTGCCGGTCGACAACGTCATGTGCACTGTCGAACTCGCCCGCCGGCTCGATCTCGGTCTGGACAACCTGCGCCTGGAAACCCTTGCCCGGCACTGGAATATCCCGCAGACGCGCGCCCACGACGCGTTCGATGACGCACTGGTTCTTTCTCGCATGCTGACGCCGGCGCTGCAACGGGCGGATGAACATGACATCTGGCTGCCGATCAGACCCCTGACCCGACGACGCTGGCCCAACGGCAACGTCACCCACGAGGCATTGCGTCCGTTGAAGATGCTGGCCTCGCGGTTGGCGTGCCCGTACCGCAATCCCGGTCGCTACCGCAGCGGAGAACCGTTGGTGCAGGGTATGCGGGTGGCGCTGTCGAAAGAGGTGGATCGCACCCACGAAGAACTCGTCGAGCGAATTCTGCACGCGGGTCTGGCCTATACCGACGCCGTCGACCCCGAGACTTCGCTGGTCATCTGCAACGACGCACAACCGGATCACGGTAAGGGTTATCAAGCCCGCGAACTCGGCGTGCCGATGGTCTCTGATCAGCAGTTCATGGCGTGCGTCGCGTCGGTGGTCGGGGGCACCGGAATCGATGCATTCGAGCAGTCGGTCGACCAGGGCCAGCAGTTCGCCCTGTTCTGAGCATCACCGCAGCCGTGCCGCCCGGTTGACCGCTGACACCACGGCACGCAAGGACGCCGTGGTGATCGAGGTGGCGATGCCCACACCCCACACCGTCCGGCCACCCACCGAGGCCTCGACGTAGGCCGCGGCGGCGGCTTCCTCGCCCGCCGACATGGCGTGCTCGGAGTAGTCCAGCACGCTCACGTCGACGCCGACGGTGCCCAACGCGTCGACGAAAGCGGCCAGGGGTCCGTTGCCCTCGCCGCGGATCTCGGTCTCGACGCCGTCGATTTTCACCGTCGCCTCGATCACATCGGTTCCGCCGTCGACCTCCGAGCCGATCACCCGTTGCCGGACGCGCTCCAGCGGTCGAATCGGGGAGAGGTACTCGTCGCCGAACGCGTCCCACATCTCCTTCGACGAGACCTCGCCGCCCTCGCCGCCGGTGCCCTCGGCGATCCGCTGGATTACCTGGCTGAACTCGATCTGCAGTCGCCGCGGCAACACCAGTCCGTGATCGGCCTTCATGATGTAGGCCACCCCGCCCTTGCCGGACTGCGAGTTCACCCGGATGACGGCCTCGTAGGTGCGCCCGACATCCTTGGGATCGATCGGCAGGTAGGGCACCTGCCACAGCATGTCGTCGACATCGGCATCGGCCTCGTCGGCGGCGATTTTCATGGCATCGAGGCCCTTGTTGATGGCGTCCTGATGGCTGCCGGAGAACGCGGTGTACACCAGATCACCGCCGTAGGGATGCCGCTCATGTACCGGTAGTTGATTGCAGTGCTCCACGGTGCGCCGGATTTCGTCGATGTTGGAGAAGTCGATCTGCGGATCCACACCGCGGGAGAATAGGTTCAAACCCAGGGTCACCAGGCACACGTTGCCGGTGCGCTCGCCATTGCCGAACAGGCACCCCTCGATCCGGTCCGCACCGGCCTGATAACCCAATTCCGATGCGGCAACGGCAGTTCCGCGATCGTTGTGTGGATGCAGGCTCAGGATGATCGAGTCGCGGCGGGCGAGGTTACGGTTCATCCACTCGATCGAGTCGGCGTAGACGTTGGGTGTGGCCATCTCCACGGTTGCCGGCAGATTGATGATCAGCGGCCAGTCCGGTGTCGGCTGGATGGCAGCCGATACCGCGTCACACACGTCCCTGGCGTACGCCAGTTCGGTGCCGGTATAGGACTCCGGCGAATACTCGAAACGCCACCGGGTGCGGGGGTATTTGGCTGCTTCCTGCAAGCATTTTTGCGCACCGTCGACCGCGATCGCCTTGACCTCGTCGCGGTCGGCACGGAACACCACGCGTCGTTGCAGGATCGATGTCGAGTTGTAGAAGTGCACGATCACGTTGGGCGCACCGTCGCAGGCTTCGAAGGTCCGCTCGATCAATTCCGGGCGGCACTGGGTGAGCGCCTGAATGGTGACGTCGCGGGGGATTGCGCCCTGTTCGATGATCTCCCGCACGAAGTCGAAGTCCGTCTGGCTGGCCGACGGGAAGCCGACCTCGATCTCTTTGTAACCCATCCGCACCAGCAGGTCGAACATCCGGCGCTTGCGGGCCGGGCTCATCGGGTCGATCAGCGCCTGATTGCCGTCGCGCAGGTCGACGGCGCACCACAGTGGCGCACGGTCGATCACCGTGTCCGGCCAGGTGCGATCGGAGACGTTGATGGGTTCGACCTCAAGGGCGAACGGGCGGTAACGGTGCACCGGCATCGCCGAATTGCGCTGCGTGTTCCACGCGGGCTGGCTGTCGTGGCGCCCGCCGGCGGGGGTGGTGATGGTGCGTGCGGACACGTAGGCGTCGGTGGAGCCGGTGGACGCGATAGGTGATGCGGAATCGGAATCTGATGGGGTGTTCACGATGTGCGCTCCGGGGAAGTTGGAAGGGACTTCAGACCGGCGAATCGCGAAACACCCGCGACGGGAAGCCAGTCTGGATCAGACCCCGCCGCGGCGTCCGAGAAGGAGCAACCGCTGCATAACGTGAACTGTACGCCGGTCGCCCCACCAGGCATAGTGGCACCATCATGGCGGTTGCCTCGGCGGCCCTCACTGCCACGGCCGGCCCCACACGCCCCCGAACGCGATCTCATCCAGTGGTAGCCGGTGTCGGGGCAGCGCGTCGCGTTCGGCGATCTCGGCGCTGATGCGGCTGTAGTCGCCGAGCGACCCGACGGCGATCACCATGAGCGGCAGTACATTGCCCGGAATGTCGAACGCCGCGCGGGATCCGTCGACGTCGAATCCGGCCATCGGGTGGCTGATGAGGCCGCGCGCGACCGCCTCGATGCTCAGGTTGGCCATCGCCGCTCCCGCATCGACGCGGGAGTACAGCGCCGTCTTCTCGTCCTCGCCCTCGTCGGCGCACAGTAGAACGAGTGCCCCGGCCGCCTTCGCGTAGGCGTTTCCTCGCCTGAGCAGGCCGGCCAACGTCTCGAAGGTGTCATCACCGCGCGCGCCGACGATGAACCGGACCGGCTGGCGTCCGCCCCAGGTGGCAGCCCACCGCGCAGCCTCAAGCAGGGCGGTCACCACGTCATCGGTGAGCACCGCATCGGGATCGAAGGCCCTCGGACTCCACCGGTCGGCGATCGGCGGGTGGATGACACCTTGGGTCTCGGCGCGACGGTCTGCGGATTGGTCGGGCATCGCAGGCAGGTTACCCGCCGGTCCGGGTAGGCAAAACCGGCTGCGCCCACGGTTTATCCTTATGCCCAACCCATCCACAGTGACACCCCCATGCCTGGAAAGGGCGGACAGTGGCTCTCGTCGTGCAGAAGTACGGCGGATCCTCGGTGGCCGACGCCGAACGGATCCGTCGGGTCGCTGAACGCATCGTGGAGACCAAGCGTCAGGGCAACGATGTCGTGGTGGTGGTCTCGGCGATGGGGGACACCACCGACGACCTGCTCGACCTCGCCCGACAGGTGTGTCCGACGCCGCCGCCGCGTGAACTCGACATGCTGCTGACCGCGGGCGAACGGATCTCGAATGCTCTGGTGGCGATGGCCATTGAGTCCTTTGGCGCCCAGGCGCGGTCGTTCACCGGTTCCCAAGCCGGCGTGATCACCACCGGCACCCACGGCAACGCCAAGATCATCGACGTCACACCGGGACGCCTGCGCTCAGCTCTGGATGAGGATCAGATCGTTCTGGTCGCCGGTTTCCAGGGCGTCAGCCAGGACAGCAAGGACGTCACCACCCTGGGCCGTGGTGGGTCTGACACCACCGCCGTCGCACTTGCCGCCGCACTGCACGCCGACGTGTGCGAGATTTACACCGACGTCGACGGTATCTTCACCGCCGACCCGCGCATCGTCCCCAATGCCCGACGTCTTGACACCGTCAGCTTCGAGGAGATGCTCGAGATGGCGGCGTGCGGGGCGAAGGTGCTGATGCTGCGTTGCGTGGAATACGCCCGCCGCTACAACGTTCCGATCCACGTCCGATCGTCGTACTCGGACAAGCCCGGCACGATCGTCACTGGATCAATCGAGGACATTGCCATGGAAGATGCCATCCTGACCGGAGTCGCTCACGACCGAAGCGAGGCCAAGGTCACCGTGGTCGCCCTGCCCGACGTTCCGGGCTACGCCGCCAAGGTCTTTCGCGCGGTCGCCGATGCCGATGTCAATATCGACATGGTGCTGCAGAACATCTCCAAGGTCGAAGACGGCAAGACCGACATCACCTTCACCTGTTCGCGCGACTCCGGTCCGAACGCGGTGGCGAAACTCAGGTCATTGCAGGCCGAGATCGGTTTCACCGACGTGCTCTACGACGACCACATCGGCAAGGTGTCTCTGGTCGGTGCCGGGATGCGGAGCCACCCGGGAGTCACCGCGACGTTCTGCGAGGCACTGGCCCAGGTGGGCGTGAACATCGATCTGATGTCGACCTCCGAGATCCGAATCTCAGTGCTGGTCAAGGACTCCGAGTTGGACAAGGCAGTCGGTGCGTTGCACGAGGCTTTCGGTCTCGGTGGCGATGAGGCGGCGGTTGTGTACGGCGGGAC